>JBFXGS010000023.1:0-15937 GCA_050177775.1 Bacilli bacterium
CTCAGCCGTAGCTCCCCATGTATTATTGTATTACTTTTTTCAAATAATATCCATTTATTTAATTATTTATATTCCAATCAATCGGACTTAACCCTTTTGAAATTAAAAATTGATTACATTTGGAAAAATACTTACCACCGAAAAAGCCCCGATAAACAGATAGAGGACTTGGGTGAGGGCCGGTTAAAATAAGGTGTTGAGGATTAGTAATTAAATGAGTTTTATTCATGGCATACTTTCCCCATAATATGAATACAACTGGTTCTTCTTTTTTATTTATTAGATCAAGGATAAAATCAGTAAATTTTTCCCAGCCCACTTCTTGATGGCTGTTGGCTGAACCTTGGCGAACAGTTAAAACAGCATTCAGAAGCAAAACTCCTTGTTGCGACCATTTTGTTAAGTCTCCCGATTTAGGAAACGGAATATTTACATCATTTTTCAATTCAATAAAAATGTTTTGCAAAGATGGGGGAAAGTTTACTCCATCCTTGACAGAAAAGCAAAGTCCGTGGGCTTGCCCTTCTTCATGATAGGGGTCTTGGCCTAAAATGACAACCTTGACATGTTCAAAAGGAGTTAGCTTAAATGCTTGAAATATTTCTCCCATCGGGGGAAATATCTTATGATGGGCATATTCTTTCTCAAGAAAAGCAACCAAAGCCAAAAAGTAAGGTTGATAAAACTCTTTATTTATTTTTTTATCCCAACTTTCACTGATAATCATCGCAAACCTCCAAATGTTTTTAATTTGTTTCTTGAGTGGTTTTAACGAACAATTTATACCATCCATCGACGCAAGCACGATTGAAAGGATCTTTTTTGGCCTCAATAAATTGCAATAATTTTGTCAAATTATCTTTTATAATATTAATGATTTCTTCGGGATACTGCATTACTTTGGTATTAAAATCATACTCATCACGATCTAGTAACAAAACTTCCCCATCAGGAAATACTTTCACATCTAAATCGTAATCAATATATTTTAAACCTTCTTGGTCAATTACATAGGGAGAACTTAAATTGCAATAGTAATATATATCATACGTTCGAATCATACAAATGATATTAAACCAGTAGTTTTTAAAAAAATAACAAATGGCAGGTTCGCGGGTTTTCCATTTGCGTCCATCACCATCGATGACATCAACTTTGTTGTTTACCATCACAACTATTTCATCAGATTCAAAAATTTTGTAAACATTTCTCCAAACACGATGCAATTCACCATCATGTTTGTAACTAATAATATCTAAGTGTTCCATTTTTTCACTTCTTTCATAATTCTATTATAGCAAAAACGGATTTTTATGTAAATTATTTTTTAAAATAAAGTCGTTATTAAAAAAACTTGTTGGCTTTCCAACAAGTTTAACTTAAAAGAACAAATTAATCCGCTCTTTTAAGGCATTTTTAAAGATAAAACCGACTTTTCTTCCTACTTCTACTCCATTTTTCAAAAGGATTAACGTGGGAATGCTGGTGACATTATGGAGGGATACTAAGTCCCGATGGTCTTCCACATGGATAATTTCAATGGTTATGATAGGTAATTCTTGTCATAATTCGTTAATTGTTTTGGTAACAAACTTGCATGGCCCACACCATTCTGCGAAAAAACAATTAAACGAAGTTTTGATTCTTCCATTTTTATCCTCACTTAAAATTAACGATGGTTACGCCCTGACCACCTTCACCTGCGCCTCCAAACCGAAAATTCTCGACCAAAGGCGAAGCTTTTAAAGAATTAACGACTAGTTCTCGGAGGACTCCCGTTCCAAAGCCATGGATAATCGAGACTTGATGGAGGTTTGCATAGGCAGCATCATCTAAATATTTGTTTAAAATATCTTTTGCTTCTTCGTAACGCATTCCCCGTAAGTCAAGACTTAGGGAAACGGTTTTTTTGACGCCTAAAGCCGTAGAAGTCTTTATCGGTTGTTCTGTTTTAGTTTGCTCGGTTAACCTTAAAAATTGCTTTTCGATGGTTACCTGAGCGTTACCGATTTGAACATCATATTTATTGTTTTGCCTTTTTTTGATTATCGTTCCATAACAAGCATAATTTTCAACGTAAACTTGTTGATTGATGCTTAGTTCGCGTTCATCGGGAATAAAATCCATTTGAATTTTGGCTTCTTCTTTGGCTTCTTTGATTTGGTGTTTTATTTCGGCAATTTCATGAAGCTTAATTTCTTTAAGTTTCATTTGTTCAAGTTCGTTCAAAATGCTTTCCATTTTTTTGGAAGTATTGGCAATTATTTTACGCGCTTCTTCTTCGGCAACTTTTAATATTCGGTTTTTTTCATCAAATAAAGTTTGTTGCAAAGCATCATTGTCTTTTATTTTTTTGATCAGTGTTTCATTATTGTTTGCAACCATGGCTAATTTTTTATCCAATTCCGTCGTTTGGGTAGTTAGTTTCGCAATGATTTTGTTTAAGTCGTTGTCTTTCGCTCCCACATATTTTTCGGACTGCTTTAAAATAACTTCCGGTAAACCTAAGTGCTTCGAAATGTTGAGGGCATTGCTTTGGCCAGGAATTCCTAACAGTAATTTGTAAGTTGGTTTTAGGGTTATACTGTCAAATTCGACACTGGCATTAATGATTTTTTCGGAATCATAGGCATGGATTTTTAATTCGGAATAATGGGAAGTGGCAATCACTAAGCAATCTTTTTCCATCAGGTAATCAAAGATCGCGATGGCTAAACTCGAGCCTTCAACGGGGTCGGTTCCTGAACCCAGTTCATCAAGCAAAACTAAGGAATGATCGGACACTTGATGAATAATATCAATGACGTTGCGGATATGTGAAGAAAAAGTCGAAAGATTTTGAGAAATGCTTTGTTCGTCGCCAATATCGGCAAAAACATTATCAAAAATCATGATTTCACTGTTTTCATCACAAGGTAACAGCATTCCCATTTTTACCATCAAAGCGAGTAATCCCACCGTTTTTAAAACAACCGTTTTTCCTCCGGTATTGGGACCGGTAATGATGATTCCTTGATAATTTTTGCCAATTGAAATATTGTTGGGAATGACTTTTTCGACGTTTAGCAACGGATGGCGACAATTTAATAAATCGACAAAGCCTTGATCATTGATTTTAGGTTTCTTGGCATTGATATTTAAGGCATATTGGGCTTTTGCGAAAACCAAATCTAAGTTAACAAAGATTTGAAAATTATTAGTTAATTCGTTGTAATAATTATCAATTTCATAAGCAATCGTTCGGATTATTTGGGCAATCTCATTTTTTTCATCTTCTTTTAAAGTGTTTAAACGATTATTTATCTCTAAAACGGCGAGCGGTTCAATAAATACCGTTTCTTTAGAAGCAGATTGATCATGAATAATCCCGGGGATGGCTCCTTTGGAATCGGCTTTAACTGGTAAAACGTAACGGTCATTTCTAATCGAAATCGTGGCTTGCGATAATTTCTGGCTGTTCTTCGCAAGCAGTTCTTGCAATTTATTCTGAATGTTTCTTTCGGAATCACGAATGCTTTTTCTAATTAAACGCAAATTTTCGGAAGCACTATCCAGAATTTCACCATAAGGATTAACGATTTCTTTTAAGCGTCGATTTAAGTCTTTGGGATAATAAAGTTGTTTTACATAATCTTCAAATAGAGGGACCATGATATTATGACCAGTCATCGTGTCTAAAAAAAGGATATTAGCTTTTGTTGAATCTAAAAATTTTCCGATTTCCGCCAAATCCATTTCGTTAATGGAACCGCCTTTGTGAATGAGGTCCAAAAGAAAAGCGATGTCTTGACCAAAATAAAGTGGGAAGCGACCCATCCTTTGGATGATTATCGTGGCTTCATCAACTTCATCAAGCATTCTTTGGATAACAACTAAATCCGACTTAAGATCAAATTGGTTTAATTGAACTTTATTTTGCTCTAAAACCACTAATTCTTCAAGAATGGCAATGATTTTATTTAGTTCTAATAGATTATAATATTTATTCATAAACAAACACTTCACTTTTGTCGATTTTTATGGTATAATGAACGAAGAGGATTTTTTTGTTATGAGTTACACTTTGAATCTAACCAGCTCGCAAGCTGGAGAGATTATAAGTAAATATCATGATTATTCCGTTTCACATACCAATAATTATACACTATTTAGGGCCAAATACAAGCAAACGGTCATTACAATTTTCAAAACCTTAACCTTGATTGTTCAAGGGGCTAATACCCAAGAAATATACAATGAAATTTGTGAGTTACTCGAAATAGACAAACCCGATGAAACGAATATCAACTCAACTGCTGCTGTCAATTTATCAGTCATTGGAACTGATGAAGTGGGAACAGGAGATTTTTTTGGTCCGATAGTCGTGGCCGGGGCTTTTGTTCCCAAAAGTAAAATTCTTAATTTAATGAAATTAGGCGTAAAAGATTCAAAGAGCCTCAACGATTCCAAAATCATGCAATTAGCTCCCTTATTAATGAAAGAAATCAAATATAGTGCTTTGGTGATGGACAATGTCAAGTACAATTTTCTGACAAAAGTTCATAATTTCAATATGAATAAAATCAAAGCTCTTTTACATAACAATGTCATTTACAACTTACTTCCCAAAGTTGAAGATTATGACGCCATTATTATTGATGGCTTTACGAATAAAGAAAAATATTTAGAATATTTGAAGGGGCAAGAACACATTATCAGCAACGTTCAACTTGAAGAACAAGGTGAAAGCAAATATATATCCGTTGCCACGGCCAGTATCATTGCTCGTTATTTATTTTTAGTCAATTTTGAAAAATTATCCGATATGGTAGGATTTGAACTTCCCAAAGGAGCCGGAGCAAAAGTTGATCTGGCAATAAACAAACTTCTAAAAGAACAATCCGAACGATATCTTGATCTTGTTGGTAAAACAAATTTCAAAAACCTCGAAAAAATAAAAAAGAAGGACATTCATTAAGCTTAATACTTAGGATGTCCTTTATTTTTTTAAACTTGCGATTTTTTCTAGAAAATAGTCCGGTAATGGCGAATCCCACTCCATGTATTCGTTTTTGGTTGGATGGATGAAGCCCAACGTTTTCGCATGTAAAAATTGTCCGTGAACGTCTTCATCATTTTTAATCCCATAGGTGGGATCGCCAACTAATGGAAATCCGATGTACTTCATGTGAACGCGAATTTGATGGGTGCGACCGGTTTCTAAGGACAATTCGACTAAACTATTATTTTGATAACGTTCTAAAACCCGAAAATTAGTGACAGCCTTTTTGCCATCCTCTAAAACCGCCATCATTTGGCGATTTAGGTGGGAACGGGAAATGGGAGCATCAATCTTCCCTAAATTATGTTTTATAACGCCGTGAACTAAGGCATAGTAAATTCGCGTCACCTCTTTGTTCATGAATTGTAAACTTAAAAGACGATGCGAAAGATCATTTTTGCAGGCGACGATTAAACCCGAGGTATCTTTGTCAATACGATGAACAATTCCTGCTCTTAATACGCCACCGATTCCAGATAAATCCTGACAATGAAAAAGCAAAGCATTCACTAATGTACCATGATAATTTCCGGGAGCAGGATGAACCACCATCCCCGCCGGTTTATTGATGACAATGATATCTTGATCTTCGTAATAGATATCTAAGCGGATATTTTCCGGTAAAATATCGTCCATGACCGGATCGGGAATATTCACTTCAATAACATCGTTTAATTTTAAATGATAACTGGCTTTGATAATGTTGCCATTAACAATAACATTTCCCCCCTCGATTAAAGTTTGAACTTGGTTTCTTGTCATGTCTTCTAATTCGGATGCTAAAAACTTATCTAAACGAATGCTTTGGTCTCCTTCGAATTTTAAGAACTTTTGGTCCATTTTACACCTGTATTTCCGAATAAAATGTCGATTGTTAAAAAAATAACCCCCACGGTTAAGCACATATCCGCAAAATTAAAACTGGGAAAGCTAATAAAATCAAAAGTCAAAAAATCGCGGACTAAACCGTTATTAAATAATCGATCAATAAAATTTCCCAATGTTCCGATTACAATCAAAATATATGAAGCACTAAACACGGCATTTTCCTTTAAATCAAAATCTTTCGCCAGATAAGCAAGGAAGCCTAAGGCAATGACGGTAATAATGATGAAGACCCAAAGTTTTCCTTGTAAAATCCCGAAACCTGCGCCTTCATTTTCTAATAAAACATATTTAAATAAACCTGGAATCGCTTTTTGATTTTGTAAAGCCGTCAGATTTTTAAAAGCGATTATTTTTGTCACTTGATCAATGATAACTCCCATAACTATTAAAGCAATTCCGATTAACATTTGTTTTCCTTTCATTACCTAGCTCCTAAAACTTGGATGGCACTGACAACAATAATAATTAAACTAAAGACGCCAAATCCGATATTTAATAATTGATACCAAAAAATATAATTTGCTTCGATTGCTTGTAAGTTTATCATGTCTTTGACACTGGCTTGAGCAATTTTTACTGTTAAATAATTGGATAGTCCATTGAAGAACATCAAGGCAATCCAAATTAAAGTTAAGTACAAACCAAAAATGGTCAGATTATAGCCAAAAATCACTAAAAATTGATAAATTAAAATGGCAATTGGCAGAATGATAATCGCAGCCAATAAAAAGCCAAATACAAAAGTCTTGACGGATGTGAAACGATTAAGTCGAATGTCATAAAATTTTTTGGTTTCGCGTTTTCCTCGAAGCCAAAAATTAGGTTGATTTTGATTATCCATTTTTTTCACCTTCTAAGAAAAGAGTAAGTTCTTGAAAATTGTTTACTTTTACAAGTTCAAATTGAGCTTTTATGGATTGGTGCTTTTTGGAAGCTTCCTCATAATCTTCTGGATTAACAAAGAAATAATCGACATCATAAAGTTGAGCAGTAACAATCTTTTGCGACACGGCCCCGATATCACCAATCGTCCCATCAATCGCCATCGTCCCGGTACCAACAACGGTTTTTCCCATGGTTATGTCCTCAGTCAATAAAGAATTATATATTGACAAAGTTAACATGGCGCCCCCCGATCCCCCAATGGAATCGAGCTCGTCACTTAATTCATATTTGGGAAAGGCATTTTCAATTTTATAATCGGGCAAAGCCTCAATTCCAAGTCGATAAATGGTATTAAAATTTTCAATTTGCTCATACATTTGTGATTGAATGACGATTTCTTCGTCATCTCTGATGACGGTTAAATTGAAAGTTTCTGTGTTAGCTTGGGCATCTCGTAAAGAAAGAAAATGTTGGAAATCAGTGATTTCTGTATCATTAAACTTGACAATCAAATCGCCCATTTTTAGGTTGGATTTTGATGGTTTGGTAACAGCCGATACTCTTATTCCTAAAAATGACTTATCAAGAATAATCGTTGAATCTTTTAACTTGGCTGCTTCGTAGGCTACGATAATGGCATTTTTAATACTTATTTCTTTATGAATGACGCCCCGTAAATATTCTTCAGCTTCAGTTAAATCGCTACTTTGGTTATAAACACTAATATCGACATCATTTGATAGTTTTGAAATTAAAAATTGGAACAAAGACACTTGGTAATGGCTGTAAACGCCGATTGTAAAAATATTACCGGAAGTATTATTGGTTTCAATGGTTAAGGGGACAAATCCTTTATCTTCATTAGAAGTTTGAGCAGTATTGTTGATTAAACCCGGTGTCGTGACAACAACATCCATTTTTACAAAACCAACCGCTAACAATGAAAAATATAATAACATGATTAAGACGGATACGATTTTGTAACGAAGAGATCCGTTTTTGAAACGAGTGAATAGGTCTTTTAGATAATTAATCATTGTCAAGCTTCCAACTTTATGGAAAAATTATCTACTTTTCGATAAGTGACTCCTGAGGAATCAAACATTTTTTTGGCAGCTAAATCACTTGGTGTCCCCGAGTATTTATCGGATAGAAAAACGACTTCTTTGATGCCACTTTGGATAATTAGTTTTGCACATTCATGACAAGGGAATAAAGTAACGTAGATTGTACAATTATTAAGTGAAGAAATGGCATTTAAAATGGCATTAGGTTCAGCATGGACAACATAAGGGTATTTAGTGTCTAAAAAATCGCCATTGCTTTCCCACGGAAAAGCATCATCATCACATCCAAAAGGAAAGCCATTATAACCAATGCCAACAATCCTTTTTTGGGGATTGACGATACAAGCTCCCACTTGAGTATTAGGATCCTTGCTCCGCATTTGTGATAAAATAGCTACTCCCATGAAGTATTTATCCCATGAAATATAATCAGTTCTTTTCATTTGGCAATTCTTCCTTTTCACAATCAATTAATTTTCGTAGTTCTTCTTTGGTTTTCTCAACTGTCTCTAATTTCATAACACAGGAAGCTGAAGTGCAAAAAGCACATTTTTCAGGAAGAACGATATTTTTAGGAGGTTTTGTCCGTTTATTTAAGGTATAAGTTATTATGAAGACCAATGAAACGCCAAAAATGATGGCGGCTTGGATAAATAGGTTTGATAAAATCATTCCGGGATTCCTTTCCATATTTGTTTAAGAATGTAATCAGCAAGCAATAATCCCGCAGTTGCGGTAACTGGCATATAGGAACCAAGTCCTTCCATTGGATGGGGAGATTCTGTTGAAGAAACAACTATCACAGGCTTTTCAATGTGGTCATTGCGCAATTTCTTGCGAATAATTTTGGCGATGGGATCATAAGCCGTTTTTTTAATTTCTAAAACCGATAGCTTTTGTAAATCAACCTTTTTGGCGGCTCCCATGGCAGATATAAATTTTATATTCAATTCCAAACATTTCTTTATTAAATAATATTTGTCCGGTATGGAATCAATGGCATCGACAAGAAAATCAAAATGATAAGAAAATAAGGATGAATCTTCACAAAAACGTTCATTTAAAACGGTTACTTGACAATTGGGGTTTATCAATTGAATCTCGTGATAAACAAGTTCCGTTTTTAGTTTTCCAATTGTTTGGTAATTGGCAATCAACTGGCGGTTGATATTAGATTCTTGAACAACGTCAAAATCTTGAATAAGCAAATGTCCGACTCCTGACCTAGCTAAAGCCAACGCACAAATACTTCCAACTCCGCCAAGACCAATGATGGCGACTGTTGCTTGATGAGTTTTTTGCAACTTGTCTTTACCAATTAAATATTCGAGCCGTTCAAAGTTTTTCATTTTTTTATATCCAGTTTTAATTCATTAAGTTGTTTTTCGGTTGCAAAGCTTGGAGCTTCGCTCATTGGGTCCATCGCATTCGCACTTTTTGGAAAAGCGATAACGTCACGAAGAGAAGGCGAATTGGTTAGAATCATCGCTAATCGATCTAAACCCAAAGCAATCCCACCATGTGGTGGCGTTCCAAATTTTAAAGCATCTACAAAGAATCCAAATTTGTATTTTATTTCTTCATCATTTAAACCAATGGCTTTAAACATTTTCGCTTGTAAATTTTGATCGTGAATTCTGATGGAACCACTTCCCAGTTCAAAACCATTCAAGACAATATCATAACATTTGGAGTGACAAGATTCAGGGTTAGTTAATATTTTATCTTGGTCTTCATCTTTTGGTGAAGTAAATGGATGATGAGCGGCAACATAACGTTTTTCTTCTTCATCGTATTCAAATGAAGGCCAATTGTTGACCCATAAAAAATTAAACTGATTGTGGTCGATTAAATTCATTTCTTTCGCAATTTGGTTTCGTAAATATCCTAAAGCGGCATTGGTGGCATTTGGTTGATCCGCAATCATCAATACCAAATCATTTTCTTGAATGTTTAGAAGCGTTTTTAAGGAGGATTCGGCTTTTTCATCAAGATATTTAGTGATTGAACCAGAAAATTGTGAATTTTCATATTTCAACCAGATTAATCCCTTGGCTTTATATTTTTTTATCTCTAAAGTCAAGCGATCGAGTTCTTTTCGCGAATAGGATTTTGCTCCATTTTTAACGTTTATGGCTTTAATTAAGCCTTTTTCAGTTAAAGCATTTTGAAAGACTTGAAATTCCAGATGTTTTACGGCTGCTTTTACATCGATTAATTCCATACTAAAACGAGTATCGGGTTTATCGGTTCCAAAGCGGCTGATTGACTCCTCAAAAGTGATTCTTGGTAGTGGAAGCAAAATGTTGACATTTTTAATATCTTTCATGACTTTCGCAAGCATTTGTTCAATTACTTGATAAATGTCTTCTTCATCAACAAAGCTCATCTCAACATCAATTTGCGTAAATTCCATTTGCCGATCAGCACGCAAATCCTCATCACGGAAACATTTGACAATTTGGTAGTATTTCTCAAATCCCGCCACCATCAATAATTGCTTATAGATTTGTGGAGATTGAGGGAGGGCATAAAATTTCCCCGGATGAACACGCGATGGAACAAGGTAATCTCTTGCTCCTTCGGGAGTTGATTTTCCAAAAACAGGTGTTTCAACATCGATGAAACCTAAACTATCAAAATATTCTCTAACGCTCTTTGTTAAGTGATGACGCAACATCAGATTTTTTTGCAAGCAAGGACGTCTTAAATCTAAATATCGGTATTTCATTCGCAAATCTTCTAAGGCATCTGTTTCATCGGCGATTATCATTGGCGGTTGTTCAGCTTCACTTAAAATTGTTAAATCCAATACTTCAACTTCAACTTCACCGGTTGGCAAACTATAATTTTTACTTTCACGTTCAACGACTTTTCCTTTTACCATGATTACATATTCATTTCGCACTTTTTCAAGGGAGGAATAATAGGGATTATCCGGTTTACAGATAATTTGTGTGATTCCTTCGCGATCGCGCAAGTCGACAAAAATTAAACCACCAAGATTACGCTTTTTCTGGACCCAACCGGCTAGAGATACTATTTGACCGACATTTTCAATTCTTAATTGATTATTATGATGGGATCTCATTCTAAATTCTCCTTCAAGTATTTTATTATATCATTTTGTGATAAAGAAATTTGTTCTTTTGATAAAGTGTTTTTTACGGTATATGTTTTATTGGTGCGTTCTTCCTCGCCAATAATGACAATAAAACGCGCCTGTTTGTTGTCAGCAAGTCTAAACTGCGGTTTCATGGAGATGTTTTTGTAATCTAGTTCCACGAAAAAACCATTAGCCCGAAGGTCACTGGCTAGCTGTAAACTAGTGGCTTTTGATTGCTCATCAAGACCAATGATGACCACATTTGCAGGAAAAGTTAAACTAGGAAATAAATTCTGGGTTTCCAAAATGGAAATCAATCGTTCAATTCCAAAGGCATAACCAATTCCGGGCAAATCGGGTCCTCCAAAAGACTTAATTAAATCAGAATATTTCCCACCCCCACAAAGGGTCAGGTTATTTGTTTCATCGTCGGAATTGATGACAAATTCAAAGACAGTATCGGTATAATAATCCAACCCACGAACCAAAGTCGGGGTTATTTCATATTTAATGCCCAGCAAATCCAATATTCCTAAGACTTTTGAAAAATAAGTTTTGGATTCTTCCGTTAAAAAATTCATAATTTTAGGAGCATTTTGTAAAGATTCATTATCTTTATCAACTTTGCAGTCTAAAATACGGAGGGGATTGCGGTCAAGGCGGTTATTACAATCTTCACAAAAAGAGGCGATTTGGGGTTTAAAATATTCTTTTAAAGCGGTGGCATATTGTTCACGGGAAGTTTTATCACCGATCGAATTTATTTTTAAAATAATATTGTTGATTCCTAAGTTTGTGATTATTTGGTAAGCGCTATTAATCACGTCAGCATCAAGTAAAGGCGAGGATTCCCCAAACGCTTCAATCCCAAACTGGTTAAATTGACGAAAACGACCGGCTTGGGGACGTTCATAACGAAACATGGGACCAAAATAAAACAATTTTGTTAAAGCCTGGTTTGCATACATTTTATTTTCTAAAAAACTACGAACAACAGCGGCTGTGCCCTCGGGACGAAGAGTTAAAGAACGATCGCTTTTATCCTTAAAAGTATACATTTCTTTCTTCACAATATCTGTATCGTCGCCGACGCCCCTGACAAAAACTTCGGTGTTTTCAAAGATAGGAGTGATTATTTCCTGATAACCGAATTTTTTTATTAGGGAAGTCATCGCTTTTTCCACATACCGATATTTTAAGATTTGTTGGTCAAATAAATCTTGTGTTCCTTTTACTTTTTGATTGCTCATAATATTTCCTCCTTAAAAAATAAAAGTCCTTAAAAGAATACTTCTAAGGACGATAAACCGTGGTGCCACCTTATTCATCAATGACTGATGCACTTGAAACTTTAACGCAAGAAATACGTCCCTTAGGGAATCTCATAAGCGTCTTTCATTGATTAATTATTAAGTGCTCACACTCTCCACTTTCGCTGATAATAATTTAAAATCAATTACTTTTCTTACTCATCGATTATTAATTTATGATATTATAGTTTATTATTATCATCTTGTCAAGATAGCCAATGTAGGAAACTCGCTAAAATCGTGCGAAAGATAAATCTTCAACTAAAAAAAGATAATCTTCTCAAAAAAGGAGTTCAATCGGCTTAATAATAGTCATATTTTAAAATTGACAATATTTATTTTATAACAAAATGATTTTATCATCATGAATTTCAATTAAGCGTTCTTTATATAAATTACCGATGGCCGCTTTAAAGGCTTTCTTGCTCATGTTAAAAACTTTTTTGATGGCCTCGGAAGCACTTTTTTCGGTAATGGCCATTACCCCTTGATGGCTCTTAAGGTAATCCAAAAGTAAATCGCGATCGTTTTTGATCATCAATTCTTTCTGTTCAATCAAGGTGCCTGAATAATCATTCTCGTTTTTAGAAAGAATTTTAACATTTACTTCTTCGCCCAATCGATATTTTTTTCTTAAATTGGTGTGATGAACAAATATAATTTGGAAACTTTCAGTTACCAAATTGATTCCGTCTTGTGTCATCCGATAAACAAAGGCTTTGTATTTTTCATTTAGCGATAATTCACCAGGTTTTTTTTGACTAAGCATTTCTTCTTTGGTAGAGAGTTTTAACACTAATTTCTCGGCCTTTGCTTTTAACTTCCCGACGACATAATCGCCACATTGAGGCCATTCCGTCAAAGTAATAGGTAAATCATCTCTTGAAAGTAAAATATCTTTGCTCGTTCCGATATTTAAAAAGACCCCCAATTGAGTATTAACATCTTGGACGCGGGCAAAACCAATTTTATTGGTTGTTGCTGAAGGTTTAAATAAAGTTAAAGCTAAGCGGCCTTTTTTATCAGCATATAAAAAGGCTTCAACTTGTTCATCAATTGCTAACTTTTGAAAATTTGTTTCATTGCGATGTAAAAAATACTCATCTTTTCCATCTAGAGTTAATACATACCCTAAATTGGTTTCTCGCAAGACTCGATATTTTTGGACTGTTCCTAAATTACTGTTCATTTTGTTCCTTCTTCTCTTTTTCGTAGTAACCAACTTTAATGGTGGCTTGTCCAAACACTTTTTGGACATCATTGATTAATTTATTTATTTTTGTATCTTTTTCAATTTTTGTTAAATCATCAAAAATCGAAACTTGCCTGTCTTGGGCTTTTTCGGTGGAAAAACGATTTGCAAAAACACCTGCCAAACGGATTAAATCACCTTGTACAAATAAATTATCAAATAAATCTTCCACGATGTCATAGATTTCTTCTTCGTCTTGAACTGGTCGATTTAAACTTGTGCTTCGGTTAATTTGGTGAAAATCCGCGTATTTTATTTGAATCCCGATTGTTTGGGCTCGATAATTGCCTTTTTGAAGCCGATAAGCAACCGAATTGGCAAGCACTTTAAGTGTTTTTTTGATAATTGAAGGGTCATACAAATCATGGTCAAAAGTATGAGCATTACTAATGGATGAAACGGAGTCATCATTTGAATAATCAACTTGTGAATCATCAATTCCCCAAGCATGCTCCCTTAAACCTAAAGTGTTTTGTTCACCAATCGTTTGTTTAAGCAAATCCAAGTTTTGAAAATTCGCCAAGTCTCCGATGGTATTTATACCAATAGCTTTTAATTTGGGAGTGGTTTTTTTTCCGACACCTAACATATCTGCAATCGGTAACACCCAAAGGAATTTGTCAATTTCTCTTTTTCTAAGGACCGTTATTCCTAGAGGCTTTTTCATATCCGAAGCCATTTTTGCCAAAAACTTATTGGGAGCAATACCAATGCTCACCGGTAATTTATATTTGTCCAATAATTCCTTTTGGATTTTTTCGGCCAAAGCTAAAGGGTGGATGGTTTGACAAACTTCGGTGACATCCAAATACGCTTCATCGATGGAAGCCATTTCCACAAATTTGGTAATGGAAAGTAAATAAGAATAAAAAAGTTGGGAATAGTGCTCATATAGAGCCATTTCAGGTTCTACTACTACTAAGTCCTTGCAAAGTAAAAGCGCGTCACGAACCAACATGGTTGTTTTGATTTGAAATTTTCGTGCTTCATAATTTGGTGATAAAATTATCCCTTTTCGCAAGGGGTCCAAATGGGCGACGGCAACGGGTTTATCTGTCAAATCAGGATCTTCTGCCATTTCGCAAGAAGCAAAAAAACAATTAAGATCAATATGAAAAATAATTTTTGGGTTTTTCATTATTTTTATTATTCCCTTTTTAAAGATTATATGTTACAATAACCATGTTATATTATATCATAAATATTGAGGTGAGAAAAGTGAAAAAAAATAACAACAGCGAAAAAACGCCTTTTATTAAAACAAAGGTTAAACCTAATAATTCCGTAGAAATTGAAATTCAAAAGAACCCAGCCAAAACTCTATTAGGAAAAATCCTAATCTATGTTTTAGTTATTGGTATGACATTATTAGGTGCCATAGCCTTAATTGCTTTAATAATTGAAGTATCCGACAAATTTTAAAAATAATTAAAAGATAGGAGGAATTAACATGGATCCAAAAGAACAAGTTTTTCAGGCGATGCAACAAGCCAAGCAACCAGTTAGTGCCGGAGAAATGGAGAAAACTACTGGTTTAGATCGAAAAGTAATTGACAAGGCTTTCAATGATCTGAAAAAAGAAGATCGCATTATTTCACCCGTCCGATGCAAATGGCAACCAAAATAAAAAGCAAAACCAATCAAGTCATCTTGATTCGTCAGAGCGTTGACAAAGTCAACGCTCTTTTTATTTAGTTATAAAGGGGGGCAAAAACACAAAATAGTCATTGCTTTCGGATCGAATTATCGTGTTTTTATATTTATTTGCTGCTGATGTGGGAAGAAAATAAAACCCCACTTTTGAAAATGGGGTTTGTCATCAGTCTGACGAATCAAGTCATCTTGATTCGTTTTTATTTAGATGATTATTGATTAATTCTTGGGCAAGGTTTTTACTTGCTTCAGTAACAATACCATTGGAAATCATTTTCGCAATTTCAATTGTTTTGGCGTCAATATTAAGTTGTTCAATTTTGGTTAATGTTCGCCCGGATTCCAATAATTTGCTAATATGTAAATGATGGGAAGCAACCGCAGCTACTTGAGGAAGGTGAGTTACACAAAGAACTTGCGTTTTATGGGCAATCTTAGCCATCTTATTGGCAATGCTAAAAGCAATCGCTCCGGAAACACCATTATCAATTTCATCGAATATGATGGTTTGTAAATCTAGTTTATCACAAACAATGGTTTTTAAGGCCAACATAAAACGGGATAATTCACCGCCTGAAGCAACTTTTGAAAGTGGTTTTAAAGGCTCACCCAAGTTAAAGGAAATCATAAAATCAATGTTATCAATGCCATCATTATTGAAGATGACAGAATCGGTCTGGGTAAAGACAATTTCAAAACGGGTATTTTTCAGTTGTAAATCGTTTAAATTAGCAA
>JBFXGS010000024.1:0-15901 GCA_050177775.1 Bacilli bacterium
ATTTAGCGATGATGAGCCATTTTTGACTAAATATTCACTTCCAAAAACGAAACCTATGCCTGAAAATTCGATTACCCCTCCCAAAGTAATAATCGTTATTTTATTAAATAAATAGTTAAAATGACAATTTAAAATGCTCTTCATTAATCCCACCTTGGTTCATTTTTAAAAAATTGTCACAAAAATCTCGGTAATAATTGGCATAATGGGTCGATATAAGAATGGTTTTGTTTCTTGATTTTTCTTCTTTGATTAACTTGAAAAACCGCATTTGAGAATATTCATCCAAACCATTTAGCGGTTCGTCAAACACTAACAATTTGGGATCACCAAAAAACGCCTGAATTATCATTATTTTTTGCATCATCCCTTTTGATAATGATTTTAGAAAGGACCTTTTATTTGGATATAAACCCCAGAAATCCAAAAAAAAATCAACAACATCGGTGACTACAAAAGGATCGATTTTTTTAATTAGTGCTAATTTTTGTAGGAAAGGAAAAACTTGAACAAACTCAGGAAAAATAATATGTTCGGGAACATATCCTATTTGATTGGTGTTGACCGTGATTTCACCATTGGTTAGTCTTATTAACTTTAAAATGCTTTTTATTAAAGTACTTTTTCCTGACCCATTTTCTCCCGTTATCAAGTAAACTTTTCCTGCCTGGAATATATAGTTAATATTATCAAGAATTTTATGATTTCCATAACATTTCGTTATATTCTTTAATTCAATCATTTCCATATGTATGAACCACTAATTGATTAAGTTCATTTTCAGCTATTTGATAGTCAGAAAAAAAAGTAAAATTATCTAAATACTGGCTGAATTCTAAGCCATCAATTTCAAAAGTAATTTCTAAACCAAAATGGTTTATTTTAAATGGAGTTTGGTAGTTTAGAGCGAAATAAAAACTGTTTTCATCTTTTCCATCGATTACAAAATCCATTATTTGATTATCATTTGTTCCTATTACTTCATAGTTATATCCTAAAATGGTTTTTATTGGTTCAGAAACTTGAAAATCATATGTGAAATTTTCAATTGAATCATTTACTGAGATTGAAACATTGGAAACCAACGGTTTTATTCGCTTAATTGTTATTTGATTGAAAGTGTTATTCCTTATATTCATGGAAAAACCAACCACGCTTTTTCCTATTTCAATTGAATTTACATTACCTTTTAATTTGGTTATGGAAAAGTTCTCAGAAACTAAAGAAGGAACTTTTGAAAAGGAAAATGAGCCGATAAGTATCATAATCTCTTCTTTATCGACACCTTGGTCAATATGTAAAAAGGCTTCCGATAATTCGTAAAAATACTTTGACGTTGTGGAAAAAACAACTTGAAACTGAAAATTGAATAAATAAAAGATTGTATCATTTATTTTTATCATGCCGTTGTTAGGTAATGCAGAAAGAAGTTTTAAAGGAAGATGGTTCTCATTTTCGGAATCGGAAATAAACCCATTAATTTCACTAGATTCATTTAAAAAGGGAACTGTTTTTTTGTTTAGATAAATTCCAATAGAAAACGTTTCGTTTTCTTCTATTGGTGAAACTAGGCTATAGGCTTGAGGGATTGTCATTAATTTGAAGACTTTTTCTTGCTGAGAGAACATCGCAATTAAACCAATGATTATTAAAGAAATGACAAAGAGTAAAATTAAATAGTTTAATTTCTTCATTTTGCAATCTCTTCTTCGTATAGTTCATAATAACGAGTTACAATATCAATATATTCCCAAGTCCCTTTTTTAAAAGTAATCCCGAAAACACTTAATTTACTAACTCCATTTGTGACTAAAGCTTCCCCCGTAACGCGAAAAGTCATCCGATGATAAGGATCAACTACAAATGAAAAACTGGTATCCTCAACTCTTGTTATGGCCGTTTTTTTATCAGCGGTTACAGAACCACCTGCTTCCAAACCTGCTTCAATTTTTTTAATATTCCCTTCAAATTGGCCGGACAAAGATCCTGTTGTCTTGATGCTTCTTTCAGAATAATTTGTTTCTTTTAATTCATAATCAATTTCTAATTTTTCAGAAGTTCGATTGCTCCGAGAAAATATTATTTCTCCGACATAATTTGTTTCTTTTTTTATATTGAAAAAATGATATTTCCAACCAAATAACCGGTTCCTTCCAAGAATTTTGTAACCGGATTCAATCTGAGATGACGTCATATCCACAAGCAATTCACCGTCTTCAACAAACTCAATTGCCATAATATTATCGTGCCCGGTTGGTGAGTAAGCATAGATATCTAAGCCCAAAATAATCCAAAGAACCAAAGCGAAAAGAAAAATTTTCTTCATATTATTTCCTCCAATAATATATTATTGAAAGTCCAAATTTTTCCGTTAAAAAAGGCTACTTTTTAAAGGTAGCCATAAATTCTTCAATACTTGATACTTCTTTAATAATGTCTTGGCTTAAGTTTTCGCAACCATCTTTAGTAATAAGAACATTATCTTCAATGCGAATGCCAATACCTTCTTCTTCGACATATAAGCCTGGTTCTACGGTAATTATCATGCCTTCTTTAATTCCTAAATCTAATAAATTAGGATCATGAGTATCCAAACCCAACGAATGGCCAACCGAATGATAATAATATTTATTTATTTCTTGATCTTCTTTAATCAAACCAAGCTGATAAGCATGATCAATAAGTAGATCTTTCGCAAACTTATTATATTCCGCCCACGAAAGTCCCGGTTTCAAAAAATCAATACATCGTTTATTTACATCTAGAACGGCTTCGTATAAAGCTTTTTGCCGTGCATTAAATTTTCCCGAAACAGGGAAAACGCGAGTAATATCACTCACATAGAATTCCGTTCGTGAACCCAAATCAAATAAAACTAAATCTTCGTTTTTAAGTTGATGATTATTATCAACATAATGTAATATTGTCGCATTTTTCCCCGAAGCGGCAATTGTTTCAAAAGCTAGTTCACGGTTTCCGTCACATTTTACTTGCCAATCAAAATAAGCTTCTAATTGATACTCGAATAAACCGGCTTGGGCATGGCTCATTAAAGTCTCAATTCCTTTTTTTGTCGTCTTTAAGCTAGATTTTACCAATGCAACTTCTTCATCGGACTTTATCATTCTTAGTCCTAAAACAAGTTCATAAGCGTTAATGATGCCTACTTCAGGGTATTTTAAAGTCATGACGTTCCTTGAAAATTCCAAAGCCAAATTTGTATACCCGGGGTTATTTATTCTTTCTAAATTAAGGTAAACTAAACGAATGCAATCGGATTGATAACGGGAGTTATTAAATAAACCAAATAAATGATTTTCAAATTGGTTTTGAAAAAAAACTTGGCTAATTCCTGACATTTGGCTAACTTCCTCTTTAGTAAATTTTTTACCAACCCATTTATTCAAAACAGGATCATTTTCTTCAATAAAGATACTCGTTCTTAACTCATTTCCCTTTTTTAAAATCGTTAAAACAACGTTTGCTTGATTAACTCCGCACAAATAATAAAAATTCTTATCAACCTCAAAGGGGTATTCTTGGTCGGCAGATTTTTGAATTGTTCTTCCAGAGAAAAAAATCGCAAGCGAATTATCCTTCATTAATTCGCCAAATCGATTTCGATTATTAATAAAAAATTTTTGGTTCATCATTAACCTACTTTCTTGATAATATCCATAATATTATCTTTAATCATCTTAAATTTATTTTGAGCTTTTACAAGATCGTCATCATAAACAGAAAAATAGACTTTCATTTTTGGTTCCGTTCCACTTGGTCTTAACACAAACCAACTTCCATCACTAAAAATATATTTTATAACATTGGAAGGAGGAAATAAAAGAGGCGTTTGGACCTTGTTTTCCCATTTTATTCCTAATAAATAGTCTTCTTTCGATGATACTTTTAAAGTTCCAACATTCTCAAGATTTTGAACGCGGAAGGAATTTAATATTTTTTCAATTTTTTCTAGACCTTTAACTCCCTCAAAATTGAAATTGATTTGTTCATCAACAAAATAGCCAAATTGATGATAAATATCATCCAATATTTGTAATAAAGTTTTTCCTTTTTGCTTGTAAAAATTAGCTACTTCACAGCAAAGTAAAAGGGCTTGAAGAGAATCTTTATCCCTAACGAAATCACCGATGACATATCCATATGATTCTTCATAACCAAAGAAAAAGTTTTTTGATGTTTTTTCCAATAAAGCGGCTTGCTCGCCTATAAACTTAAATCCTGTTAATGTGGAGACAACTTCAAGTCCTTTGCTTTTCGCTATCTTTGCTCCAATTTCGGAAGTCACAATTGTATTAAAAACAACACTTGGATGTTTAATCTTTTTTTCATTGACTAAATAATATAATAATAGCGCGCCTGTTTGATTACCGGTTAACAAGCAGTAATCTCCTTGATGCTTTATTGCCAAACCAACACGGTCCGCATCGGGATCAGTCGCAATACAAATATCGGAAAAAGTTTGTTTTGCATAATTAATGGCGTAAGAAAATGCTTCGGGATTTTCAGGATTAGGTGATTTGACGGTTGAAAATTGTGAATCAGGGATCATTTGCTCTTTTACTAGAACCGTTTTATAGCCTAAATCATTTAATAATTGAGCACCGAGTTTTGCAGATGTCCCATGTAAAGGAGTAAAAACGACTTGAAAATCATCTTTTTTTAATTGAGGATGGACACTTATCGACTTGACTTTATTTAAATAAGCCATTGCAACATCATCACTTACCCATTTGATCATGCCCTGGTTTGCTAATTCTTCGAAATTATTAACAGGAATCAAGAACAAATCGGGTGATTGTTTTATTAACGCAATGACTTCATCAGCCAATTTAGGAACTAATTGGCAACCAAATTCATCATAAACTTTATACCCATTGTATTTGGGCGGATTGTGGCTTGCCGTTATTACAATCCCTCCTTGAGCTTTCATGTGACGAATTGCATATGATAGCAATGGAGTTGGTGCAACTTCAGGAAAAATGAAACAATTGATTCCCATGGTTGCTAAAACGCGCGCCGATTCTTTTGCAAATAGGAAACTATTTTTTCTTGTATCATAAGCAATTACTACCGAAGGGTGGGAGTGGTGTTTCAAAATAAACTGACCATAACCAAAATTGGCTTTTCGAAGAGTATAAATGTTCATCCGATTGGTACCGACTCCCATTATTCCTCTAATTCCACCAGTCCCAAAAGATAAGTCAGTATAAAATGCATCTTCAATTTCATCTTGGGTTAAAGCCATTAACTCCGTCTTTAACTCGTCTTCTAAAGGTGAGTAATTAACCCATTTGTAATATTGTTGCATATTTTCTCCTTAATTATGATATGGTTTCTTTATCAAAAGTAATGACTAAATTAAATTTCGAATCAATTTTTTTTATTTGTGAGTTTAATTGTTCTTTGATCTCAGTAGTCGTCATTTCATATTTTAGAGGAATTACTAAGTCAAAAATCACATTTATGTGTGATTTTCCATTACTAATCCTAAAATCATGAAATTTTAATTTTGGATCGAAATTTTTAATAATTTCCGAAACCTGTTCTTTGATTTGAGCAACTAAGGGATTTTTTGTATCAATCGGATCCATATGACAAACGAGATTGACTTCCATTTGATTTAAAAAATCATGTTCAATACTGTCAATAATATCATGGCTTTCTGAAATGGGAACCTCGCTATCCACTTCAACATGAACAGTTATAAAAGTTATAGCAGGACCATAGTTGTGAATTATTAAGTCATGAATTCCTAAAACTCCAGGGTATTTTAAAATTGTATCACTTACTTTTTTTACAAACTCCTTGGAAGGCGCTTCGCCAATCAGTGGTGAAATCGTATCTTTAATCAGCCTTAAGCCATTAAAAATGATAAATATGGAAATGGCAATCCCCACATAACCATCCAAATTGACTTTAAACATTTTCAAAACAAGTGCCGAAATTAAAACTCCTGAAGTAACAATCACGTCATTAAAGCTATCCATGGATGTTGCAACCAATGCTTTGGATTTGATTAACTTCCCATTTTTTCGATAAAACCAACCTTGCCAGGCCTTTACAAAAATAGCTACTGACAAAATTCCGATCGTAATCCAATCAATTGAAACTTCCACTGGGTTTATAGCTTTTAAAATGGAATTATAAAGAAGAAGGAAACCGACACCAAGAACGGTAAAAGAAATAATTAAGCCCGTTATGTATTCAATTCTCTGATGACCAAAAGGATGATCTTTATCGGCGGGCATTGAAGACAATCGAAAACCAATTAGAGTAATGATTGATGAACCTGCATCAGCTAAATTATTAATTCCATCAGCTAAAATAGAGATGCTTCCTAAAACAACACCGATAGTCATTTTAAAAACGCTCAAGGTAAAGTTAGATATAATTCCCACGATACCCGCTAATTTTCCATAAGCAGCGCGAACTTTTGCTTTATGAACACTTTGATAATCTTTTATAAAATGTTTCGCTAAAAATTGAGACATAGTAATAACCTCTATTTATGCTTATTTTACTCTATTTCTGTTTCTTAAACAAGGAAAATAAAAAAATGATGGCTTCCACCATCAATCTTTTATTCAATGTAGATGTTTACTTTATCTCCATCGGCGGACTCAATGTCAACAATGTTCCCATCCAAATCATTTTCAATGTATTGCATGATTAATTCATAATCAATGGCATCTTTCACAAATTCATTATCAATTCCGTTGATTTTAACTTTACTTAATAAACTATCACCGTTTCCCGATTTTAAAGCGGCTTTTACTAAGGATAAAGGCAACTTTAGATTTACTTTATCACCATCAGAGGAAATGATTTTAACAAAGAGAAATTTTGTGGAATTTTTCTTAATGGTCTGCACTTCTTTTACAATTTTACCATCCACTTCTGTCTTCGTTTTATCTAAAGTAGATAATAATTCATTCGCTTCCGAGGCTGAAATTATTCCATTAGCCAACATTTCTAATATTTTCATTCTTTCTTCATTCATGTTTATACTCCTTCTTATCATTTATCTTTGTTTCAACTTTTCTAATTATTTCTTTCACGTGTTCATTAATATTTTCACCCAAATCATCTAATTTTAAATTATAAAGTCTTATTTTTTCACGCAATTTTTCTTTAGCTTCCTCACTTATAAACGGTTGAGATTCTTTTTCTTTGGGTTGAATACTGATGGTGTCTAATAAAGTCAAAGCTTCGGGAACTGAAATTATCCCTTCTTTTAGCATTTGTAAAATTTTTTCACGTTCATCCATTTCTTTTACCTCACTTTAAATTTTTTAATTGTTGATTAGCTTCCTCAAAGGAAATTTCTTTATTTGCAAGTTTATCTAGAATTTCTTGCCTTTGAAGGTTTGGTTTACTTGAGTCCTCATCACTAACATCGAAGCCCAAGTCCATTAGAACTTCATTTAAAAGTTTTTTCACGGTTGGATATGAAATATTCATATCTTTTTCAATAGCTTTTATATTTCCTTGGTTTTTAAGAAACAAAAGCACAAACGTTAACTGCTCTTTTGATAAACGACATAATTTGCTTAAAGCAAAATCGCCATTAATCTCAACTCCACAGTTGTGACAATGAAGACGGGTAATCGCCAATTCATCTCCACAAATTGGGCATTTTGAAATGACTTCTTTTTTCATAAAATCCTCCTAAAAAATTTCGATTTTAATTATTGCTTCATCAGCAATAACATTTATTTCAGTCCCATTACAATAATTTAAAAGATATTTAAAGGTTTGATAATCAACTTTAGCCCCTTTTTCATTAAGCACTTTTAAAAGTATTCTTTCAAGAAGAGAAATGGGAAAAGGAAAGAAAAACAACAAATTGACAAAGGAGCTTACCCAAGGATGATCTTGAATTTTGATATGCAATTTGATAAAATGAGCCTTGGTCGTTTTCTTCGAATAGAGCAAATTATAAGCATCGACAGTAGTTATTTCTTTTTTGAATACTTTTTTTAAGATTCTCTTTTTCACCATTTCACCTCTTGACAATATTCTATAACTGATTATTTATTTTGTCAAGTATAAAATAAATATTTTTAATCTTTTAATTAATTTTCTTAATTATTAAATAAATTGTCAGCAATTTTTGGATAAATTATAGGTAACAAAAAAAGACCATAAATAAATTAAGGTCTCAGACTGATGACAAACCCCATTTTCAAAAGTGGGGTTTTATTTTTTTCCACATCAGCAGCAAATAAATATAAAAACACGGTTATTCGATACGAAAGTAATGACTATTTTGTGTTTTTATCCCATTTTATAACGAAATAAAAAGAGCGTTGTCTTTGTCAACGCTCTGAGTCCCTAAATAAATTAAGGTCTCTTCTTTTTATTTTTTTTCTAATAAATTAACAATGTCACTGACAGAACGAATGTTTTGGGCAGCTTCATCACTAACTTGAACTCCAAATTCATCTTCGATTGCCATAATTAATTCAACTGCATCCAGTGAATCAGCTCCTAAATCTTCAGTAATTTTGGATTCCAATTTAATATCTTCCTCTTTTAAATTTAATTCTTTGGCGATTAATTTTCTTACTTTTTCAAATACCATCGTAAACCTCCTCGATTTAATTATTATTATATTAAAAAAAAGGCCAAATGTCAAACAATATCAAAGGAACTTTTTACTAAGGTGCTCGGGAATAATAAATTTTATGGAATTGGGAACCACTTCTAAAGATAGAATGCTCGCTTTCCCCATTTCTCCATCAATAGAATAGTTAATGGGTGTTGGGCATTCAATCTCTACTTTTTTGCCTTGTCCATAAATGATATTTTTGGCAACCTTGGGAACTTCTAAATGATGGCCCGCTTTATAAGTACCAATCATCCTGACAAACGAAAAGCGCGATATTTTTTTTACTAAAACAACATCAATAATCCCATCATTGATTTTAGCTTTGGGAGCACAATAAAAACCACCACCATAACAAATCGAGTTAGCAATCGCACAAAGAAGCCCTTCGCCTTCATATAATAATTGGTCATCAACCTTTAATGAAAAATGATAACCCATTTTGTTTAAGAACGAGGCTAAAACGCCCATAATATATGAACCCTTTCCTGACATTAACGGAAGTCTTTTATATTTATGCATACGCACGACAACATCAGCATCAAATCCAAGGTTCAAAATATTAATGGCATAACGATTGTTAAAGCGAATCAAGTCCACCATCATCGATTTCCCAGTTGAAAGTGAAGAAAAATTAAGAAAATCTTGAATTTCTCCAAAATACTTTACAAAATCATTCCCAGAGCCGGAGGGATAACAAGCTATTTCCACATTATTAAAGCCGTATGCTCCATTTACGACTTCGTTAAGGGTTCCATCACCACCACAACTATAAATCCTAATTTGATCATTAAGATTTTTTTTACAAAAAGCATTAACATAATCTTTTGCATCATCGACTCCTTTTGTAAGATAAATCACGGCGCCTTTTAAATGATCAAGGCTGTTTACTTGTTCAATAATGCTCTTGCTTTTGTCTTTTTTTCCCGCAGCAGGATTAATAATAAATAAATGTATCATATTTTATTCCATTCCCATAATAATTTTTTTTGAATATTGAAAAAAATCAAAATTAATAAATTCCGCAATTCTTAAAGGAACATTATTAATTAGATTGTCGAAATAAGTCATCATCAATTTAACTGATAAAAGATAATTATCAAAACGCAAGCTTTGAACTATTTCTAGATATTTCGTCAAATAAGGTTCTTTTAACATTTTATGAAACCTTTTTAAACCAATTTTGGCATGTTCTGGATCAACGATGGTCCTAACATAACAACCTAGATCAGCTAACATATGATGTGCCAAACGAAAAGCAAATATAAAATCTTTTCTCTCATGAGCAGCTTGAAATTCGATAACTGTAAAACAAAAAGAATGGATGATATTGGCTATTTCATTGTTTGATAACGCCAACGGCATTTTTTGGTATTTATCAAGCAAATGTTTTGGATCATAAATGATGGCAATTTGATCGAAATGGTTAATTCGATCGAGTGTTGTTACATATAAATCAAAGTGAAGTCCATCTTCAAAAATGCAAACGATTTGCGGACCAACAAAATTGGTTTCAAAAAAATGCATAATTGGCCCGTAACTTTTTAGATATTCTAAACGTTTTTGGAGGAATTGCTGCAAATGACTTTCTTCAACAATGACATAAAAATCCACATCAGAAAATTCATCTTCTTCTTTCCTGGCAAGAGAACCTTTTAAAAAGATTGCTTCGGCCATTTGATCATTTATTATTGCTTGAGAGATTTTCTCAACGGCTTGATATTGCTTCATTTCAACCTCATTTTAGAAAGATTATACCACTAATAATAAAAAAAACCAATAGCTTTTAACTATTGGTTTGATTATTGTCATTTGGTTGAATCATTGTTAATTCGATTCTACTTTTCGCAATATCAACGCTTACGACCCAAACTTTTACAATTTGACCGACACTAACTTTATCAAGAGGGTGTTTAATAAATTTTTTACTCATTCTTGATAAATGAACTAAACCATCTTCTTTGACTCCACAATCAACAAAAGCGCCAAAATCGACAACATTTCTAACCGTTCCTTGAAGTTCCATACCTGGTTTTAAATCTTCAAGATGTAAAACATCACTTCTTAAAAGCGGTTTGTCGAATTTGTCACGTGGATCTCTTAATGGAGCAATGAAAGCATCTAGAATATCATTGAAAGTATATTCGCCAATATCTAATTCTTTAATTAGTTCTTTTCGATTTATTTGGTTAATCGCGGATACTAATTCTTCTGACCCAATATCGTTTTTAGTAAATCCTAATTTTTTTAAAATTAATTCGGCTTTTTCATAACTCTCAGGGTGGATGCTCGTCATGTCAAGTTTTTCATCACCATCAGGAATTCGTAAAAAACCAATTGCTTGTTCAAGCGTTTTTGGACCAACGCCCTTGATATTAATTTCCTTTCGATTTTTAAACATTCCATTTTCATTACGATGATTGACAATTAACTTCGCCGTTTTTGTATTTAAGCCCGAGACTCTTTGTAATAAGGAATACGAAGCACTATTAATGTTGACTCCAACACTATTTACAGCCGTTTCCACAACAAAATCTAATGAATCATTTAGTTTAGATTGGCTAACATCGTATTGGTATTGCCCAACCCCAATTGATTTAGGATCGATTTTTACAAGCTCAGAAAGAGGGTCTTGCAATCGACGAGCAATGGAAACTGCCGATCTTTCTTCAACAGCATAATCAGGAAATTCTTCACGCGCAATGTCACTCGCTGAATAAATGGATGCTCCCGCTTCATTGACTATAATATAATAAACTTCTCGATTAGCCAATTTTAAAGCATCAACGATAAAACTTTCGGTTTCACGGCTCGCTGTTCCATTTCCAATGGCAATAACTTCAATTCCATGCTTTTTAATTAAGTTTAAAATCGTTTTAATGGAACTTTCAGTTCTTTCATCCGAAACCTGCTCTTTTACATTGCGTTGGTTAGGGTAAATAATTCCTTTTTCAAGCACTTTTCCCGTTGCATCAACAACAGCTAATTTACAACCTGTTCGATAAGCAGGATCGACGCCCAAAACAACTTTCCCCTTCATTGGAGGAGTAAGCAAGTAACGTTTTAAATTCTCGGCAAACACTTTAATTGATTGGTCTTCAGCTTTTTCTTTTAGTTCTGCTCTTATTTCTCTTTCAATTGATGATTTTATCAAACGACGATAGCCATCTTCAATGGCTGCTTTTACATAATCAAGAGAAATAGGTACAGAATCTGTAATCGGAATTATTTGTCTTTGCAAAAAGCGTAATACATGTTCAACATCTTCTTCAATGGATACTTTAAGAACTTTTTCAGCTTCACCACGGTTTATTGCTAAAATTCGATGTAATTTGTTTTTTATTGAACTAATGGGTTCGCGATAATTGTAATACATTTCGTAAACCTTTTTTTCATCAAGTTTGGCATCTTTTACTGAAGAAACTAGTTCTGCTCTTCTTTCAAAAAAGCTTCGAATCCAACGTCGATATTTTGGTTCATCAGATATAATTTCAGCAATAATATCCATCGCGCCTTGAAGAGCATCTTTGGTTGTTTTCACAACTAAATTGTTTTTTTCTAAGTCTTCAGTAATGTTTTTGGTAACATATTTTTCAGCTTCGCTAAGAACATCACCGGATAGAGGAAAGCTTAACAAATAAAGAGCCAAAGGTTCGAGCCCTTTTTGCTTGGCATCAGTCGCTCTTGTTTTCTTTTTTTCCTTAAATGGTCGATAAATATCCTCAAGTTCAGCTAATTTATTGGACTTAATAATTTCTTGCTTAAGTTCCTCAGTTAACTTACCTTTTTCTTCAATCAAACGCATGATATCTTCTTTGCGTTCAGCTAACTTTTGCCCATATTCCCATTCTTGGAATATGGCACGAATTTGTTCTTCATCTAAACCACCTGTTACTTCTTTTCGGTAACGGGCAATAAATGGAACAGTCCCGCCTTCTTCGATTAGCTTTAAAACGGCTTGAATTTGATTGATTTTTACGTTTTGTTCAACAGCAATTTTGTTTAGTAATTGCTCATTGATATAATTGTTTTCTACCATTATATATCCTCCATCAAAATTACAACATAGTTATTGTACCATTTTTACACTTAAATGGCAAACATATTTTTCGTTAAAATTTGCGAAGAAGTTGCCAAAGTCGGTATAAAATGAAAAGCGTTGTTTTCGACCTAATCATCTCTCGATTCCCTTTAAATAGTTTTGATTCAAGGTATTTTTGGTCATTAATCTTAATTCCATAATGAATTAAACCAACTGGTTTATCAGCACTTCCACCACTTGGACCGGCAATTCCACTTACAGCAACACAAACATGAGCCTTAGTTTCCAAGAATAAACCATTTAGCATGGCACTGATTGTTTGCTCACTAACGGCTCCAAACTCATCAATCAAGTTTGAATCAACATGTAAATACTTCGTTTTTGATTCATTACTGTAGACAACAAAACTTTCTTTTATGACTGTAGATGCGTTTGGAACATTAATAATCCGAGAAGCAAGTAATCCTCCCGTGCAACTTTCACCAAAAGAGATTGTCATTCGATGTTTCTGAAGTAAAGAAACAACTACTTCTTCAATCTCTTGATTATTTTCACTGATAAGATAATCATCCATTATTTCTTTAAATTCCTGATTGGCTTTTTGAAAATTACCCAATTCTTGATTTGAACTAACGATTTGAAATCTAATTCTTCCAAGGCTGGCATAGGGAGAAATACTAATCATTGGGTATTTTTGAAAAAGGGGATTCAACTTTTCTTCAAAGAAAGATTCTCCATTTCCCATAACAATATAATCTTTCGAAAAGAAAGAGTTTCCAGCCTTTTTCATTAAATATGGGATAACTGATTCATGAACCATGGGGTTCATTTCATGAGGAGGTCCCACTAAAATGATGAAAGTTTTTCCCTCTTTTTCGATAATTGCACCATCAGCAGTTCCTAAGTGATTTTCAATAATGGTTGCTTCTTTTGGAAAATATGCTTGTTTTAAGTTGCAGGGAGCAATATCCTTTCCGAAATAATAATCTAATAATTTTTCAGCATGATTGTTTTTTTCCATTTTTAATCCTAAACAATCTACTAATACTTCTTTTGTAAGATCATCATGAGTTGGTCCAAGTCCTCCAGTAGTAATTAAGATATCAAAATGACTTGTTAGAAAATAATTTATTTCTTTTTCTATATCTTCTTTTCGGTCACCGACAACAACAATTTTGCCCGTTTCCACACCGATTTTCCGTAATTCCATTGATAAAAAACTCGCGTTTGAATTTATGACTTTCCCTTGTAAAACTTCTTCCCCAACATTTAAGATAAAAGCTATCATAATAACCTCAATCACACATTAAAACGGAATAGTGCGATATCGCCATCTTTAAAAACATAATCTTTACCTTCAGAGCGCATTTTTCCGGCATCTCTTGCTTTAACTAATCCTCCGTAATAAATGAAATCTTCGTAAGCGATTATTTCAGCACGGATAAACCCTCTTTCGAAGTCCGTATGAATTATTCCAGCACACTGAGGAGCTTTCATACCTCTTGTGAAAGTCCATGCTTTGGCTTCTTTTTCGCCTGCGGTAAAAAATGTCGCCAATCCTAATAATTGGTAGGTTTGTTTGATTAAAATATCCAAACCGCTTTCTTCCATCCCTAAGTCAGAAAGAAACATTTGTTTTGTTTCTTCATCAAGGCTGCTTACTTCTTCTTCAATCTTTGCACTAATAACAACGGTAGGAGTATGGTTTTTCTCGGCATAGATTTTTACTTTTTTCACATATTCATTTTCATTGTTGATGTCATTTTCAGAAATGTTTAAAACATAAATCATCGGCTTAAGAGTTAAAAGACTATAGTTTTTCACAAGACTAAATTCCTGGGTGGTTAAGTTGGCAAAGGTTGCAAAAAAACCTTGCTCAAGGACGTGTTTTATTTTATTAAGAGCTAAATATTCTGTTTCCGCATCTTTTTCAACTTTTAATTGGGCCTTTTTTTCGATCTTAGGAATTCTTTTTTGAACTACATCCAAATCTGCTAAGACAAGTTCTAAATTGATTGTTTCAATATCGTCAATCGGATCAATTATTCCGGTTACATGAATGACATCTGAATCATCAAAGCATCTTACCACTTGGCAAATAGCATCAACATCGCGAATATGGGACAAAAATTGGTTTCCAAGGCCTTCGCCTAAAGATGCGCCTTTTACTAAACCAGCTATATCAGTGAATGAGACAGTAGCTCGAACCACATTTCTTGGTTTGACTATTTCCACAATTCGATCTAAACGTTCATCTTTGACTTCAACTACTCCAACATTAGGATCAATCGTTGCAAAAGGGTAATTAGCTGCTAAAACATGCGATTTAGTAATCGCATTAAATAAAGTAGATTTTCCGACATTTGGTAAGCCGACAATTCCCGCTGTTAAACCCATAAATAATTCCTTTCTATGACTTCTATTGCTATATATTTTATCACAAATATCAAATTTATTCTATCTTTTTCAAGTTGAAGTTATGAAGAGTTTTTGGTATAATTATTTTAGAAAGAGTCAAAATATGCATTATGATTTACTAATTATTACCAATGAAAAAGTACCTACTCATTTTTTAAACGGTATAAATTACCTTGTTTTATCAGAAAATGACCACTTGCTTTCACCATTTTTAACAAAAAAACAAGATACTTTCGATTATTTGATAATTTCCAATTATCAAATAATCAGTCATTTTGATGTTATAAACGATAATCAAATCATCATAACTAATCATTATTTTCAAACAAGCATAAGTCATATTTTTGCAATTGGAAAATGCAATTTTTCCGTAAAACCTCTTTTAGAGCAATGGCAAACAATCATAAATTATATAAAAAACGGTGAATAAAAAAGGACTTGCGTATGAACTGGTATCTGTCAAGTAGACAGTAATAAAAATAAAAAAATTAAACAAATTGAGCTTGATTCCGATATTCCATAGGAGTCAAGCTTTTTAATTTTGCTTGGATTGTTTTGTAAGTTAATGATGGAATCAATTTCCATGGTTTGAATCATCCCTTGTTTATCTAACTTTGCTTTAAATATTTTTGACGTATATTGGAATCCACGATCACTATGAAATATTGGTTTTGCATCTGGATACTTATGAATTGCTTCCTCAAAAGTATCAAATGCTAATTGGTTATTATTAAATAAAGACATTTTATAAGTGATAACGCAAGTGTCATATAAGTCAAAAATAGCACTTAAATATAATTTTTGCTTACAAC
>JBFXGS010000025.1:0-15716 GCA_050177775.1 Bacilli bacterium
CAAGAACGCTAGAACCAGTCAATTACCCAATTGATTTGCAGGTTACGGAAATATTCGATACACAAATGTATGATGACGATTCACGGTTAATTGAAAAAAACACCGTTGATTTGCGACCTGTTGTCTGGGAAAATGTTTATTTAGAAAAACCGATTCGGATTGTAAAAGAAGAAATACCTCAATAACCAAAATTGAATTAGAGGTGAAAAGAAGAAATGGCAATTGTCCCTCAGAGAAGAATTTCCAAAACTAGAAAACGCCTTCGTCGCACCCATTTTAAATTAGAGTTACCAGGAATGATGGTTTGCCCTAATTGCGGGGAAATGAAATTAGCCCACACCGTTTGTAAAGAATGTGGTTACTATGATGGAAAACTTGTAAAAGAGATCAAAGTGAAAGAAACGGCAGAAAAAGAACAAGCAGTTGAAACAAAAACTGAAGCGAAACCAAAAGCTGTCCGTAAAGAAACCAAAGCCTTAAAAGAGGCCAAAAAAGGAACGGGAAAGGTTTCAAAAGAAACCAAATCGGAAGTAAAATCCACCGTTAAAGCTGTTAAAAAACCAGAAGGTAAGTAAAACTGAATTCATTCTTCAAATTTACTTAATGAAAAGCACTCGAAAATGAGTGCTTTTTTATTTTTTAAAAAATTATTTTGAAAAAGGTATTGCATTAAAAAATAAGCTATGTTATTATATTTGTGGGACAAAGTGGGTAAAAGTGGAGGAAATATGTTTATTGGTGAATTCCATTTAAATATCGACGAAAAAGGTCGGTTATTTATCCCAAGCGAATTACGAAAAGACTTAGGGGTCGAAGTAGTAGTTGCTCGTGGAATTGAAACATGTTTATATGTCTATCCTCTTGAGGGATGGAAAATAATCGTCGAAAAATTATCTTCTCTTTCTTTTACAAAGAAAAATAATCGTGAGTTTAACCGCTTATTCCTATCCGGTGCTTATCAAAAAGAAATTGATAATAAGGGCAGAATCAACCTTGAACAAATCTTAATCGATTATTCACATTTACAAAAAGAATGCGTCATCATTGGTGTTGGTTCGCGAATCGAAATTTGGGATAAACAAGAATGGCAAAAGTATTACATAGAGCGCCAGTCAGTAATTGACTCAATCAGCGAAGAAATCGAGCTTGATATCTAATGGAAATTCAAAAGCACGTTCCTGTCTTATTACATGAGACAATTGAAGGGTTAAATATTAAAGAAAATGGAATATACGTTGATTGCACGATGGGGGGAGCAGGGCATTCAGCAGAAATACTTAGGAGACTTTCAAAAAACGGACATTTATATTGCTTTGATCAAGATGATTATGCTGTTTTTCGCGGCCAAGCTCGGCTTTTGGAAATAGGTCAGAATTTCACGGTCATTGCTGATAACTTTACAAATCTAAAAGAAGATTTAAAAAACATTGAAATAGAACAAGTTGATGGAATCTTATATGACCTAGGTGTATCTTCATTCCAATTTGATGTTGGTGAAAGAGGATTTAGTTATAATTTTGATTCACGTCTTGATATGCGTATGAATCAAAAACAAGATTTAACGGCTTTTGATATTGTTAATTATTATAGTTTTGATGAACTGAAAACTATTTTTTATGATTATGGGGAAGAGCGTTTTGCTCCGGGAATAGCTAAAAAGATTGTTCAAGCCCGCGAAAAACGCCTTATTGAAACTACTTTTGAACTTGTTGAAATAATAAAACAGGGAATACCCGCTTTTGCCAGACGAAAAGGCGGTCATCCCGCCAAACAAGTATTTCAAGCTTTACGAATCGCTGTCAATGATGAATTGAATGTATTTGAAAAAAGTTTAACCGATGCCATTTCGCTTCTTAAGCAAGGGGGAAGAATTGCCGTAATCACCTTCCATTCATTGGAAGATCGGATTTGTAAAAACACATTTCGAAAACATGTTGAGAATCAATTACCAAGTAAATTACCAATTCGGGCAAGCGAAATTAAACATGAATTTCGTCTTGTCAATAATAAAGTCATTACTCCAAGTGAGAGCGAATTAAATGCAAATAATCGGGCTCACAGCGCCAAATTAAGAATTTTAGAAAAAATATAGGAGGTATAAAATGAGCAATTTTCGACCACTTCCAAAACCGGTTTGCCCACGTCCAACCAAATAATGAACATTTGCGATCCATCACAAATGCAAGAAGAATGAACCTTTTTAATTATTTTGCTTGTGTTTTTTGTTTGCACGAAAAAAACTTAACAAAAAAAAAGATTTGTGGTAAAATAATAATGAATAATAAATGAGGAATTAAAATGCAAATTATTTATGGCGGTTCTTTTAATCCACCGACTCTTGCCCATGTAAAAATTGCCCAATATTTACTAAATAAATATCCCCAAGCCGAATTTATTTTTTTGCCTGCCAATAATTTTTATGTAAAAGATAATTTAAAAGATTTTCAAATCAGATGGAAAATGTTGGAGATTGTGTGCCGTTATTTGGAAAATCGCCCCATTATCAGTGACTTTGAATTGAAACTTGATCGCTTTTATGGGACGGATTATACGTTGAATCATTTTCCGGGATCGCTGTTTGTTATTGGTGCCGATAATTTATTAACACTTCCCCATTGGATTAATTACCCCGAAGTAATAATAAATCATCAATATTTGGTAATTCCCAGAAACAACCTTGATATTGAAAAAATATTTCAAAACAATCCTTTAATAAACCAGTATCGTCATAATTTCTTGGTTTTAGAAGATTTTCAAGAAATATATATTTCTTCAAGTGATTACCGAAAATCAAAAGACAATCGCTTATTAATTCCGGAAATTTCCCAATTTATTTCAGATAACCATTTGTATAAGGAGTAGAAAATGTATTCACAAGGATTTTTAAAAGTTGCCGCTGCTTGTCCAACTGCTCGTGTTGGCGATGTCATGTTCAATGTCAAGCAAATGTTGACAATGCTAAACGAAGCAAAAGCGAAGAACCCCGCTATTATTTGCTTTCCCGAGTTATGCATTTCGGGATATTCAGTAGGGGATTTAGTTTTTCAAAAATATTTATATGATGATTCACTAAAAGCCATAAAATATCTACTTGACCAAAATCCTTTTGAAGGAGTCATCATCTTTGGTTCTTTCATCGTAATAAATGATACTATTTACAATTGTGGCTTTATTGCGCAAAAAAACCGGATTTTGGGAATAGTTCCCAAAAACTTTTTACCACATACCAATGAATTTTACGAAGCTCGCTGGTTTGCATCGGGACAAACCATAAGTAAAGACATTCAATCGGTATCATTATTTGGCGATCAAATCCCTTTTGGGAAAATCATTTTTGAAAATGATACCAAGGAAGTAAGTTTTGGGGCAGAAATTTGTGCAGACATGTGGGCGCCAATTTCCCCAAATGAACGCCTTTATGGAAATGGCGCAATTATTGTTTTTAATGCGAGTGCTTCACCTGCTCATGTTGGAAAAAGGTATAAACGCCAAATTTTAACACAAAGCATCAGTCTAAAATTTAATGGTGCTTATGTTTACGTCTCGAATAATGCGAGTGAGTCTAGCAGTGAGGCGGTTTTTAGTAGTCATAAACTGATTGCTGAAAATGGAGTAATTATCGGCGAAGATGATGATATTTCTTTACACAATAGCATTATTTATGGCGATATTAATGTTTTAAAATTGCATTATTTACGTCGCAATAATTGTTATTATAAGAGTATTCAAGATTCTGTCAGAGATACATCCATTAGTTTTGTCAATTTCGATTTAAAAAAATCCGACTCTTTCGTATTTGAAAAAGAAATCGAAAAGTTCCCTTTTGTTCCAAAACACATCGATGATTTTGAGGACATCATTAATATCCAAGCTGCCAGTGTCATAAAGCGTTTAGACTACATTGGAATTACCAAAACAGTGGTTGGAATAAGCGGTGGTTTAGATTCGACTTTAGCTTTACTATCTTTATGTTATGCTTATGACCGTTACCATTTTGACCGAAAAGATATTATTGCAGTTCGCATGCCTTCAATAGAAAATAGTGAAAAAACCAACTTTAGTGCGCAAGAATTGATTGATAAATTAGGGGTAACTTCGAAAGTCATTCCGATTACGGAAGACGTAAATCGCCAAATGAAGTTGATAGAACATGATCCGCATTTTAAAGACACTACTTATGAGAATATTCAAGCCCGTTTCCGAACATATACTTTAATGAATTTGGCCAACGAAAATAAAGCCATCGTCATTGGTACTTCCGATATGAGTGAAGTTGCTTTGGGCTGGTCAACATTTAATGGCGACCAAATGGCAATGTACGGATTAAACGCTGGCATAACCAAAACGGCTGTGATTGAAACCGTCCGTTACTATAAGACCATTTTCCCAGAAGTCCGTAAAATTATTGATCAAATCATCGATGCTCCGATTTCTCCGGAATTATCGAGCAGTAGCCAGAAAACCGAAGATTTGATTGGGAAATTTGCCATCAATGATTTTATTTTGTATCATTTCCTGGTTGATGGTGACGATGCGAAACGAATTGCTTTTTTGTTGACGAAAGCTTTTCAACTTGATTTAAATCAAGCAACGCAAGCCGTAGATAATTTCAATAAACGTTTTTATTCACAACAATATAAACGTTTAACGATGCCAGAAGGTGTCAAAGTATTGGGAATCTCGTTATCACCGCGAACTGAATTAAAATTGAATGGTGATATTTATCGGACAAAAATTGAAGAATGATGTCCCATAAAACAGTTGACAAATTATTGACTAAGTAATATAATTTATCAAACGAAGAAGAGGAAGAGTAAAAGCAAACTGATGATTCAGAGAAGGACGGGTGGTGTGAAGTCCTATCAAGTTACTTTGAAGGTCGCCTTGGAGTTGATAAGACGAATTTGTAGTAGTTTTATCCGTTATTCCGCGTTATAGGATTTTTAAGTGCAACAGAGATGTTGAAATAAGGTGGTACCACGGCTAATTCGTCCTTAAGTTTAAAACTTAAGGATTTTTTATTGAAATGGAGTGTTAATATGAAACTAAAAGATTTACCAATTAAGTATGACTTTAAAATGGTTGAAGAAGGAAAATATCAAAAATGGGTGGAAAAGGGTTATTTTACAGCTGGCGATAAGAGCAAGATCCCTTATACCGTCGTTATCCCACCTCCCAATATTACCGGAAAATTACATCTTGGGCATGTTTTGGATACAACAATGCAAGATATTATCGTTAGAAGAAAACGCATGCAGGGTTTTGATGTCCTTTATTTACCGGGAATGGATCATGCCAGTATTGCCACTCAAGCCAAAATTGAAGCAAAACTTCGCACCCAAAAAATATCTCGTTATGATTTGGGACGAGAAAAATTTATGAAAGTAGCTTGGGAATGGAAGGAAGAATATGCGAAATTAATCCGTGACCAATGGGAGGTTCTTGGGTTAAGTCTTGATTATTCACGTGAACGTTTTACTCTAGATGAAGGTTTGAACCAAGCCGTCAATTATGTATTTGTAAAAATGTATAATGAAGGTTTAATTTATCGCGGAGAAAAAATCATTAATTGGGATGTTCAAAGTAAAACCGCCTTATCCAATATCGAAGTCGAATACCAAGATGTTGAAGGAGCTCTCTATTATTTCCTTTATCCGTTTGTAAATACAGAAGGGGGAATAACCATTGCTACGACTCGACCGGAAACGATGTTTGGCGATACGGCCATTATGGTTCATCCAAAAGATGAACGCTATCAAGCGTTTATTGGTAAGCTGGTCTATATTCCAGGCACCAATCGCCAAATCCCGATCATTGCCGATGAATATGTCGATCGTGGCTTTGGCACTGGCGCCGTAAAAGTCACACCAGCTCACGATCCGAATGATTACGAAATTGGTTTGACTCATCATTTGGAACGCCCTCTTTGTATGAACGAAGATGGAACAATGAATGAGTTGGCGGGAAAATATCAAGGAATGGATCGATTTACTTGTCGTGATGCCGTTGTAAACGATTTAACCAAGATAAAATTATGTCTAAAAATTGAAAAAATGGTTCATTCAGTCGGGCATAGTGAAAGAACAGGGGTGATTGTTGAACCGAGGTTGTCAAAACAATGGTTTGTGGCCATGGATAAATTAGCCAAAGTCACTTTGTCGAAGCAAGATTCATCGGAAAAAGTATCTTTTTTTCCCAATCGTTTTGAGAAAATATTTGCCAATTGGCTTGTTAATATTCAAGACTGGTGCATTTCTCGCCAACTTTGGTGGGGTCATCGCATCCCGGCTTGGTACAAGGAAGATCAAATTTATGTTGGTATGCAAGGTCCTAAAGAACCTGGATGGGTTCAAGACGAAGATGCTTTGGATACTTGGTTTTCAAGTGCTTTATGGCCATTTTCAACCTTAGGCTGGCCAAAAGAAACTGAGGATTTTAAGAGATATTTTCCTACCAATGTTTTAGTAACCGGTTACGATATTATTTTCTTTTGGGTGGCGCGAATGGTTTTCCAATCCCATTATTTAACAAATCAAAAACCATTTAAAGATGTTTTGATTCATGGAATAATTCGTGATGAACTCGGAAGGAAAGTAAGTAAATCATTAGGAAACGGTGTCGATATGCTGGAAGTAAGAGATCAGTATGGAATGGATAGTTTACGCTATTTTCTAACCACAGCATCAGCTCCCGGCCAAGATATCCGTTATACTGAAGAAAAAATGGAAGCATCTTGGAACTTCATCAATAAATTATGGAATATTTCGCGATTTGTGGGAATAAATTTTGATAACAATCAATATCAAAATGAAAAAATTAACGATACTTTATTGAATGAACTTGATAAGTGGATTTTATCAAAATTAAATGAAGTCATTTTTGTGGCTGACGAAAATTTTGAAAAATATGAATTTGGAGAAGCGGCTAAGGCTATTTATAAGTTTGCTTGGAATGATTTTGCCTCGTGGTATCTTGAAATGACAAAGGTCATCTTTCAAGAAGGAAATCATTTACAAAAAATAAACACTTGTGCTGTTTTGAATCACGTTCTTGTTGCCATTTTAAAGTTGTTGCACCCATTCATGCCATTTGTTACCGAGGAAATTTATCAATCTTTTAATGAAGGAAGCATTGTAATCAGCACGTGGCCAAAAGAATTAGCGGGATTTACAAGCAATAATGCTCAATATGTGGATCTTTTATTTGAAGTTATTTCGCGGGTTCGTTTAGTAAGAGCGGAGAAAAATGTTCCAAATTCAAAACCATTAAAAATTGAAATGCAAATCAAAGAAGACGACATTATCAATTTTTTCAAACAAAATGCTCATTATTTGAAAAAATTTGTTAATTTTTCGGAATTAATTATATCTTCAAATGAACTTGATACGGCTAAAAAAGTTGTCAATGTATTAAACAATGTCATTTTAGCCATTCCCCTGGCGCAATTAGTTGATACTGATCAAGAAAAGCAGAAATTATTGCTTAATAAAGAACGACTTGAAATAGAAATACGACGTGGCGAAGGGATGCTTAATAACCCGAATTTTATCAACAAGGCCCCTTTCGATAAAATAAATATTGAAAAAATTAAACTTAATGATTATAAAAAACAACTTGAAGAAACTGAAAGATTACTTCAAGAAATTGATGGATGACATCAAAGAAAAAGGTTTATATGTTTAATAATGCAAAAGATTTGATTGCTTGGATTGAAATGCAAAAAAGACATTCTCCCAAGGTTTCCATGGAAAAAATGCGAAAACTTAGTGCCGTTTATGGTAATCCTCATGAAGGAATCAAATATATCCATATTGGCGGAACAAACGGTAAGGGTTCAACTGTTTCGTTTGTAAAAGGGATATTGCGCTCAGCCGGTTTCAACGTTGGATCGTATGTTTCTCCCTATGTGATTAGTTTTAATGAACGAATTTCTTATAATGACCAATTCATTTCTGATGAAGACTTATTAGCTATCGGCAATTTCTTATTATCACGCTATCCAATAATTGAACAATTAGAAATTGAACTACCAACTTTTTTTGAATTTGTGACCTTGATGGCTTATGTTTACTTTTCAAGAATCAAGGATTTAGATTTTGTTACATTGGAAGTAGGATTAGGAGGAAGACTTGATGCGACTAATATTGTTACACCGTTAGTTTCTGTTATAACGAATGTTCACTATGATCATATGAATGTATTGGGCGATACCTTAGAAGAAATTGCATTCAATAAATTGGGTATTGTAAAACCCAAAATACCGCTTATAACGATAAAAAATGACCAATTACTTGCTCAATTCAAAGAAACCACCAAGGAAAGAGGTTCTGATTTAATTTTAGTAGATAAAAAAGACATCAAAAATATCGAAATTACTTTAGATTATACGTCGTTTGATTATTTAGAATTATCAAATGTGAAATTACGCTTACTTGGTTATTATCAAACAGAAAATGCCAGTTTAGCGATTAGAGTTGCTAAATTGCTTCGTGATCGATATCAGATTGCCATTACTGATAAGCATATATTAACGGGTTTGTGGGAAACCTTTTGGCCGGGGAGACTACAAGTTGTCTCCAAGGATCCTGTCATCTTAATTGATGGAGCTCACAATCTTGATGGAATAACGAGATTAACAGAGTTTTTGAAAGCAATAAAAGGGAAAAACTATTTAAAAATTGTTTTTGCCGTTTCCGCCGATAAAGCTAAAGAGAAAATGATTCCCCTTATTGATGAAGTTGCTGATGAAATAATTTTTACCCGTTACAGTTATAAACGAAGTGATGAAGCCGAGCATTTACTCGATTATTCGCATCATCCAAATAAAAGAGTCGAAGAAAATCTTGACAAAATTATCGCTGAAGTTAAACAAGATAAAGATAAATTAATTGTATTCTGCGGAAGCTTGTACTTTGTGGCTGATTTAATCAAAATATTTGGTTGATATTTAGGGTGATTTATTTCATCCTTTTTTTAACGAAACCATGGACAACTTGTTTTAATATATATGAAGTGAGGTAAAAAATGAGTTTTTTAGTTAAAGAAATGCCCTTAGAAGAACAACCACGAAAAAGACTTCAAAAATATGGAGTCCATTCCTTAGCAACCCATGAATTATTAGCAATCATCTTGAGGACTGGGTGTCAAAACCAATCTGCAATAGATGTTGCGAAGGCTTTGCTTTATAATTTTGAATCAATTGATCGATTAAATGAAGCGACCATTGCCGAACTGATGCAGACCAAAGGGATTGGTGAAGCTAAAGCTATTGAAATATTAGCAGCCATTGAATTAGGGAAAAGGATCAATACTCCCATTACTCCTAATGTCCAGATTTCATCACCGCAGCAATCGTATCACTTTTTAAAAGATTCAATGCAACATTTGTCTCAAGAAAATTTGGTTTGTTTATTTTTGAATTTGAAGAGCGAAGTAATTTCGCAAAAAATTATCACCATGGGAACGATTAATAATACTATTTTTAACCCGCGCGATATTTTAAAATGGGGTTTAAAACTATCCGCATCAGCCATCATTGTTGCCCATAATCATCCAAGTGGAAATCCTGAACCCAGTCAGGAAGATCTTATCGTGACAAAAAAATTAATTCAAGCCAGTAAACTTGTCGATATTTTAATTGTTGATCATATTATTATTGGTAAAAATCGCTATTTTAGTTTTTTGGAGCATAATAAATTAGTTTAAAACGTTAACATTTTTCTTTTTTTGTGTTATAATTTTGTTAAGGTGAAATATGTTTAGTACTGATTTATTTTATATTGTTCCTGCGGCTTTAACTGCTGTTATGATTCATGAAATCTCTCATGGGTTGGTTTCAACTTGGTTAGGTGATCCAACTCCCAAATCACAAGGGCGTCTTTCTTTTAATATTTTTCGACATTTAGATGTTTTTGGAACGCTCAGTTTAATCTTTTTCGGTTTTGGTTGGGCAAAGCCTGTTGAAATTGACCCAAGATATTATAAAAACATAAAAACAGGGACCGCGCTTGTTGCCATAGCTGGTCCAATCAGTAATTTTATTTTTGCTTTTGTCTCATTATTTTTATATTTGTTGATTTTTAAAGTAAAGGGATGGGATCTAACGGGTTTTTATTATGTTGTTAGCAACTTTTCTTATTATCTTACTTTAATTAATATTGGCTTGGGAGTTTTCAATTTAATTCCTTTTCCTCCTTTAGATGGTTCAAAAATAATCGGAATTCTTTTACCTGATCACTGGTATCGGCAAATTTTACGTTATGAACGAATTGGCATCATGGCCTTGGTTATTTTAATTGTCTTAAATGCTTTAGACAAGCCCCTCAATTGGTTGATAACCAATACGATCGAAATATTTTATAATCTCATTTCCTTTTTATTAAATATGAATTAGTAATGGTGAATAAATGAATAAAAGCACACAAACAACCTTCGTCGTAAATAATGAAACTTATCCGGTATCCATAATACGGAAGCAATTTATCCGCTTTTCGATTCGAGTTCGCTTTAACTTACGCATTTTCGTTAATTGCCCCGACCAAATGACTGATGAAAAAGTCCTCGAACATTTAAACGAAAACCTTGATTGGTTAGAGAAAACGATTGATGATATCAAACACAAGCGTTCTCTTTTTCCGATGCCGGAAATCAAAGCGGGCAAAAAACTTGTTTGGTTTGGGGATTTATTGACTGTTATCCGAAAAGAAGATTTAAAAATCCCATTTAAATTTGAAAATGATCATATATATGTTCCTAATTCCTATTTTGAATCCGAACGAGAAATTGAAAAGTTTGCAAGAAGTATCATTATTGAGAAATATGACGAATGGCTACATCGGTTAATTCCCAACCCATCAACTTTTATGCCACTTACTTTTCGCATGATGCGAGCTCGTTGGGGAAGTTACAATGTGAAAACGAAGCACGTTATCCTTAATTCAAAATTGTACTATCTGCCATCGGGTTTGTTTACTTATGTCATAATTCATGAATTATTGCATTATCACTATCCTAATCATGGCAAAGCTTTTCATGCGCGACTTGAGAAAATCATTAATGAACATCGGAAGTTTGGAAAAGAACTAAAAAAATATGAAATATTAATTAGCTAGCCCCCTGTGGGGCTTTTTGCATTCTATAAGTAGCATTATAAATTTATTTTTTTTTTCAAAAAGGAATTCGTCCCATTCACTTGAAAGAATTAAAAAAATATTTTATAATGCAAGCAATCATGATCAGGGAGGGGAATTGAATATGATTACAAAAATTGAAAAATTTGATTTATTACTTGGAACCAAAAAAATTTCAAACAAGACTTATTTGTATTCACAAATTATCAAAAATGAGCGTTTAAGAAGAAAAATGACACTTCAAGAGATGGCTCATGGGATTTGTTCAATTAGTTATTTATGCAAGTTCGAAAAAAATGCGATTTCCGTTGATGAAGATTACATTAAAGCCATTTTTGAAAGAGTAAATCTTGATTACACGAAAGTTGGGGTAAACGTTATTGAAAATGGCGTTCACGAGGTTGAAAAAGCCTATTTGTACAATCGATTTGAAGACATTGATAAATACTATGAATTAATTGATGATTCCCTTTTTAATGTACAAAATTATTTAATTAAAGGTTTTTATTATTTAATTCATGAAGATTATGTGAAATTTAAAGAAATTGTGAAAACAATCGATAACATAAAAGATACAATTCAATTAAGTGATGTCGGACCGTTTATGTTTTTAGTTGTTGAATACTATATTAAAACCAATCAATTCATGGATGCAGAAAAATATTTACAATATTTGGACAAATTGACTTTTGAGGATCAAGAAATAAATTGGTTGATATATGAACAACAATTTATCACGGGATATCACACCAAAAATTATCCGATGGTATATAAGTATTATCATAAATTATTGAATAATTTAAATATTGGTTTTCCTAATCAAAGACAATTATTAATAAAGTTAATGATGTTAGATTTAAATGCAAAACAATATTTTAAAGAAGTTGAAAATGAAATTAGAAATTTAAATTTTGAAAATATGGAAAACCAATTTTCTTCGGATGTTCTTTATCTTAAATTAGTCATTTTATTAAAGGGAAATCATTGGTTTGATGTTTATGATGAAATTTATGAACAAAAACTTTATTTTGATGCTCGATTTGCGGCTTTGCTTTTGTATACGGTATATCTTCTTGATGATGAAAATTATAAAAATGAAGCCATGGAATTAGTTAAAACGAATATTTATGAGGAAAAAGACCTTATTCACCAAAAGTTTATCCGTTTTATGCTTATGAAAATCGCTAATGAGAAGAAGTCGGATATTTTGGATTATTTTAAATCGGAAATTTTGCCCCATCCTTCAATTTATATGCATCATATTTATCATGAAGTTTATGATCAATTTTATCTTGAATATTTAGTTTCGTCAGCAAAATACAAAGAAGCTTTTTACTATTCGCAAGGGCTGAGAAAAGCTGCCATAGTTTAACGGTTGCAAAAATCACCATTTTAAGATATAATACAAAATGGTGATTTTTTATGGATAACTATTTTTACAATTTAAATGAACTTCCAAATTCAAAAACAATTAAAGAAATGGGGCATTATGCGAAACTTAACAAAATTCCCATTCTTAATGATCAGGGTTTGGCGCTCATAATTCAACTGGCTAGTTTGATAAAACCCAAGCGATTTTTAGAGATTGGCACGGCCATCGCGTTTACTTCAATAAATATGGCGACATTCAGCGATGAGGTTATTGTCGATACAATTGAAAAAAACGAAGAAATGTATCAACTTGCGCTTAAAAACGTTGCTGATGCAAAATTAAATGGCCGAGTCAATATTTATCTTGGTGATGCTTTAGAGTTTGATACTTCGCAAATCAATAATCGCTATGATATGATTTTTATCGATGCTGCAAAAGCTCAGTACATCCATTTTTTTGAAAAATATTCGCCATTACTAGCTGATGAAGGAGTAATTATTTCGGATAATCTATTATTTCATGGCCTTGTTACTCAGGAAGCTCCGATTGAAAACAAAAATCTTAAAAATCTTGTGGAGAAAATTAAAAATTATAACACATGGCTTGCGAAAAACAAAAAATTCCAAACCATTTTTTTGGAAATAGGTGACGGGATGGCTATTTCTTCAAGGACAAACAAATGATGAAATTGATTGTTGATTTAAAATCCCTCCAATATATTAATGATTACAAAGTCGATGGATTTATTATTAACGATCCCGACTTTTCTTGCTTTAACGATGATAATTTTTCCTTAGATAAAATTTCTGAAGCCGTTATCTTAATTAAACAAATGGGGAAATTGGTTTTTATAAACATAGACCGAATAATCGAAGAAGATGAACTTCCTGACTTAAGCGAAAGATTAAGTTGGTATTTTTCTTTACCTGTTGATTTTATAATATATGGAGATTACTCGGTTTTTAGTTTCGTAAAAAAGCATTCTTCACCAGTTAAACTTCTTTATAATCCGTATACTCTCGTGACCAACTCATATGATGGCGATTGGTATAATAAACAAAACCAGTTAGTCATGATTAGCAATGAATTAACTTTCACGGAGGTGAAAAAAATATCCGAAGTTGGAAATGGTGTGTTGGAAGCTTATGGTGTTCATCAAATTTTTTATTCCCGTCGTCTATTATTGTCCACATTTCAAAAATACCGGATTAATGAAAATAAATGGAGTGAGAAGCGTTTTTATTTAAAAGAAGAACTTCGAAGTGAGCAATATTCGATTTATGAATCTTCAAAAGGTTCTTTTATATATAATTCGGGTCGGTTTTGTATTTTCCAAGAACTTGAAGAATTGCAAAAACATTTGCTGTTTGCAAAAATAAATGGGTTATTTATTGATGAAAAGCAATTAGTGATGATAACCAATATTTATAATCAGGGGCTGAATGGCGGTTTTTCAAAAGAATTATTTGATGGATTAAAGAATATTTATCCAAACATCAATACTAGTTATTTATATAAAAAAGGCAAGGAGACAAATGATGATTGAACTTTTAGCTCCTGCAGGTGATTTAGAAAAATTAAAAGTTGCCATTTTTTATGGTGCGGATGCCGTCTACATTGGCGGAAAGATATTTAGTCTTCGAGCTCGAGCCAGCAATTTTGGTTTCAATGAAATTATTGAAGCTGTAAAATTTGCTCATTCTCACCATGCAAAAGTTTATGTAACTATGAATATTGTTCCTCATGATGAAGATTTTAATAAATTAGAAGAATATATCCAATTCTTAAGTGCGAATAATGTTGATGGTATTATTGTAACCAGCCCTTACATTGCCCAAGTCGCTAAGCGCATTGCTCCTAGTTTGCAATGCCATTTGAGCACACAGTTTTCAGCATCAAATTCTGACACGGTAAATTTTTTTCAAGATTTAGGGTTTTCAAGAGTTGTTCTTGCCAGGGAAGTTGGATTAGAACAAATTGCGGAAATTGCCAAAAAAACGGATCTTGAACTTGAAGTCTTTATTCATGGCGGCATGTGCGTTTCGTATTCAGGACGCTGCATGTTAAGTAATCATATGTCAAACCGGGATGCCAACCGGGGTGGCTGTGCTCATTCCTGTCGTTGGAATTATCAATTATTTGATGATAGTGGACCCCTATTGGAAAACAAGGATTTTTTCGCAATGGGTTCTAGGGATTTATGCGGAATAAAGGCCATTCCTTCATTAATTGACTTAGGAATTGCTTCTTTGAAAATTGAAGGTCGCATGAAATCGATTTACTATATTGCTACTGTTGTTCGTTGCTATCGGATGTTGATTGATGAATACTTGACAACACGAAATATCAAAGATTTTTCTTTTTATGAACAAGAAATCGCCAAAGCCGAAAATCGAACAACCGGAAGTGGTTTTTTATTCCACGCCCCCGGAATTAGTGAGCAATTATATAATAATGATACCATTGTTCCGACCAAAGAATTTATTGGACTTGTTTTAGAGTACAATCCTAAAACAAAATTCGTAAAAATCCAACAACGCAACTATTTTGAAGTAGGTTGCGTAGTAGAAATTTTTGGCCCTAATAAAGTCAATTTCAAACAAAAAGTATTATTTTTATATGATGAATTTGGTAATGAAATTACCCAAGCGCCACACCCACTTCAAATAGTATTCTTCCAAGTCGATTTTCCGGTTGAAACTGGCGATATGGTTCGACTTGTTTATTAAAAATATAGGTTGCTTTTTTACCCTTTTTTTGGTATAATACACTTAAAATTAAAATAGGAGGATTAACAATGAACGGAAAACACCAATTGACAGCTGAAGGATTAGAAAAGTGTAAAGCTGAACTTGACTTTTTAAAGAATGCTGAACGTGTTCGCGTTATTGAGTCCTTAAAAGAAGCCCGTGCTCAAGGAGATTTATCGGAGAATGCCGACTATGATGCTGCCCGCGACGAACAGGCTCGTTTAGAAGCAAGAATTAAAGAACTGGAAAGCATTATTAAAAATGCTATCATCATTGATGATAATAAAACAGCAACTTCCAATTTAGGGAAGAAAATAGTAATTGAATTTGAAGATAAATCTGTATATGATTTTACTTTAGTTGGAAGCTTAGAAGCTGATCCCCTTCAAGAAATGATTTCCAATGAATCGCCGTTAGGTATGGCGATTGTCAATCATAAAGTTGGTGACAAAGTGCTTGTGAAAA
>JBFXGS010000026.1:0-15627 GCA_050177775.1 Bacilli bacterium
GGAGCCTATGCCATTCAAGGCTTTTTTGGAAAATATGTGAAAAAAATCAATGGCGATTATTACAATGTCATGGGTTTGCCATTAAATCGGTTGTACCGCGAATTAAGTAAATTTCGATAATAAAAAGTTCTTAAAGAAATCTTTAAGAGCTTTTTATTAAGCCTGCAAATAAGCAATTAAAAGTTTTAACGTATTGTTTACGGCATCAAGATGCGTTCTTTCCATGCCATGGGAAGCACTTACTCCGGGGCCGATTAATCCACCCTTAATGTTGTTCCCACTTCTTAAAGCGGCGGACACATCGGAAGAATAATATGGATAGATGTCTAAAGCAAAGGATAAAGACTCTTTTTTTGCAAGTTCCACTAATTTATTGGTTGTATCAAAATCATAGGGACTGAAAGCATCTTTTGCACAAATCGATACATCATATTCCGTACAACTTAAATCTTCGCCAATACATCCCATATCAACAGCAATCAACTCATCTAAATTCGGAATAGAAGTTGCGCCATGACCAACTTCTTCATATGTGGAAATGATGATTGTTAAAGGGTGCTTCAAGGACATTTTTGTTTGTTGGAGATGGTCGATTAAACCAAATAAAATGGCAACACTTATTTTATCATCTAAAAAGCGGGATTTAATAAAACCAGAATCGGTAATTACGGTTTTCGGATCAACGGCAATGAAATCACCGGAACCAATCCCAAGTTTTTTTACATCTTCTTTGTTTTTCACATTTTCATCTAAACGAATATGCATCGTATCTTGGTTGCGAGGCATTGTGGAAGCTTCTTTATGCACATGAGCTGCCGGTGCATTGGAAAGAAAGGTTCCGGAATACTTTTTTCCATCCCTTGTCATGATAAAACAATATTCACCATCATAGGTTGGAAGGAGCGGGCCGCCAATAGTGGAAAACTTTAAAGTTCCATCGGAGGAAACAGATCTAACCATGGCTCCTAAAGTATCAACATGAGCACTTAAACCGACTTGATATTGGTCAAGGCCGGGAAAGCGAATAATCAAATTACCTTTTTGGGTTGTTTCATAATTTAAATTTTGTTGCTTACAATAATCACTTAAAAAAGCAATGATGTTTTTAGTGTAACCACTGGGACTGGGAATATCTAAAATTTGTTTTGCGAAAGTCAAAATGTTCATTTGGCAAGTCCTTTCTTTATGTTTTCTAATTCTTCTTCGTTAAATAAATATCGGGTTTTACAATAATGACAAATAATTTCGGCTTGTTTGTCTTCTTTAATAATGTTATCAATTTCCGTTTTTCCTAAAGTCGCAATACCATGGGAAAAATGTTCTTTTGAGCAGTGGCAAGCGTATTTAGTTTTAATGTTATCAAGAACAGTAAACTGATTTCCAAACAAAGTTGTTAAGATGTTTTCAAGAGATTCATTTTCGTTTAATAAAGAAGAAAAGTTTGATAAAATCTTGGTCTTACTTTCCAAAAAAATAATATCTTCTTCTTTGGCATCGGGCATTAACTGGATTAATAATCCGCCACTAACCGATGCTAAATTATCTTCTTTGATAGTAATTCCTAAGCTAACTAAGGAAGGCGTTTGTTCGCTTTTTGTAAAATAATAAGCAAAATCTTTCGCAAGATGTCCAGTTTGCAGGGGAATACTGGAAACAAATAAATCCTTTAGTTTTAAATCTTTTATGACATCTAAATAACCATTATAACCTAAAGTCGACTCGTCATCTAAAGTATTTTGTCTGGAAAAGTGCACATGGGGTGAATCAACATAACCTCTGACTTCACCCAACGCATTGCTATCAATAATGACATTGCCTATGGGACCATTGCCATTTAGTTTGATTGTTAGGGCTTCGTCACCTTTAAGCATGGTTCCCATAATGACGCCCATGGTCAAAGCCTTTCCCATTACCGAAGCCGCACTTGGCCACAAATCATGGATCGCAATCGCTTCATTGACAATCGCGGTTGTTTTCACAAGATAAACACGAACACGGCCCTCACAAATAAGGGCTTTTAATAAATAATCCATTTTGATCCTCACTTGGTATATTATAGCATAAAATCGAAAAAACGGTGGTAAAAATGTTTGTTTATTATGTAAAATATGATATAATACTTAAAAAATAAGGAAAGAGAAGAATATGGATAAAGTAATTGTAAAAAGTAAATATAACAAGAAATTTCATTTAAAGTTTTATTATTTTCATATGTTTAGAAAGGCAGTTTCGTTTTATTTCTATTTGCTGGCAGGAGTTTTAGCACTTTATTTAGCCATTCAGAATACACTTGATGAAGCCGCCAATTTAACCAACATTATGATTTCTTGGGGCTTTGCCATTTTAATTTTCTTAATGATTCCGGTTTTTCTAATCGGAAAGGTGATTCAAGTAGTCAAACAGAATCAAAAAGAACGAAAAGATACCCTGGAACTGTTGGAATTTACAAAAGCCAAAATTGTTCGTCGAATTGAAGGTCAAGAAAGTAAAACAATTTTAGGTTGGGAACAATTCGAAAGTGCTTATGAATTATTAGATTGTTTCTTTTTATATATTGATAAAGACCGCGGTTTAGTGATTGTGAAAACGGACATTGTTGAAGGCGGAGTAGAATTGTTTAGAAAACTGATTATTCAAAACTTCCCTAAAAACAAAAAAGGACAACCTAAATTTAAAAAAATGTATAAGGAAATAAAGCATGATTAATATCGAAGATTATCAAGCTTACTTAAAACAAAACCAACCGCTTTTGAAATTATTGAAACAAAACAACTCGGTTATCTTTAGTTCCATGGCCGACGTTTTAATTGTTTTAGATTATATTAGTGGTTTGGTTAAAGAAAAATCACGAATTGATGAAGAATTAGAAGTCATATTTGATGCTGGTTTTTCTTATTTTCATGAACAATGGGAATTGATAACCATGATTTATGATAAATATTTCAATCGTGATTTTATCAGCTTTTCGTTTTTCAGTAACTTAATTAACTACCTTCTTTACATTGAAGATTTAGAAGATACGTTGCGAGATAAAGAATTGTTAACTGAAGAAAGAAAACAAGTTTTACGAGAAATATACGATGACATTGAACAAAAATTAATCCATAAAATCGCATTTAAACAAGATTTACTTGATGATTATGATTTTCGTTTGCAAAGTATTATCCCGGATGGGACGACAACAACCATGGAAATATTTAGTTTGATTGTGGAAGAGTTACAACTTTAAAAGCCAATTTTTTAAAAAAACTCCTTTTTGATAAAATTTCCAAAAGGAGTTTTTGTTTTCTTTATTTTTGTCGCATATGAGGGAAAAGAAGGACATCTCGAATGGAGTCAGCTCCGGTCAATAACATAACCGTCCGGTCAATTCCAATTCCCAAGCCCCCGGTTGGAGCCATGCCATATTCCAAAGCTTCCACAAAATCATCATCCATTTCCGCAGCTTCATCATTGCCTAAAGCTTTTTCCTTGATTTGATTTTCAAATCTTTCTCTTTGGTCAATCGGATCATTTAATTCGGAAAAGGCATTAGCAAATTCCTTTTTATTAATAAATAACTCGAAACGTTCAGTAAAACGCGGATCAACACTTTTTTTCGCAAGCGGGCTTATTTCAATCGGATGGCCATAAACAAAAGTTGGTTGAATTAAAGTTTCTTCAACATATTTTTCAAAGAATAAATTAATAATATGACCAAAAGCTTGTTCATGTTTGGTTAATATGATTTCATGTTTTTTCGCAAGTTCAACGGCTTCTTCAAGCGATGTTATTTGGAAAAAATCAATTCCGGTTTGTTCTTTTATGGCATCGACCATATGAACACGGCGGAAGGGAATTTCAAAATGAAGCTCATTGCCTTGGTAGGAAACGACAGAAGAATCTAAAACTTCTTTTGTTAAGAACTTAAAGCAATCCTCAATTAAATCCATCATCCCAAGCATATCAGAATAAGCCAAATAAGCTTCAACGGTGGTAAACTCGGGGTTATGGGTGGCATCCATGCCTTCATTTCTAAACAAACGCCCGATTTCATAAACGGCTTCCATTCCACCAACGATTAGACGCTTTAAAGGAAGTTCGGTTGCGATTCTTAAATAAAAATCCATATCCAGAGCATTGTGATGGGTAACAAATGGGCGTGCATTGGCGCCGCCAAGAATAGGTTGTAAAATGGGTGTTTCGACTTCAATAAATCCTCTTTGATCAAAAAACTTTTGGAAAGCTCTAATAATTTTCGGACGTAAAAAAGCAATGCGTTTGGAATCTTCATTCATAATTAAATCAACATAACGATGGCGTCTTGCTTCTTCTTTATCTTGAAGACCATGGAATTTTTCTGGAAGCGGCTTTAAAGCTTTTGATAAGTGCGTATATTTTGTCGCTTTTAGCGTTAATTCACCAGTATCAGTGCGGATAACCAAGCCTTCAATGCCAACAATATCGCCGATATCCCCTTTTTTAAAAGTTTCAAATTCCTCGATAGAAACCATATCGCTTCTTACATAAATTTGAAGTTGACCATAACGATCTTGAATATGCATGAAACCGACTTTGCCTTTGACGCGACGAGTCATGATACGTCCTGCAACAATAGCTTGCGCATTTAAGTCGTGCAATTGTTCTTTTGAATAATTTTGATATTCGTTATTTATGGTTTGCGAGTTAGCGTTTCTTCTAAAAGCTGTGCCAAATGGTTCAATGCCACGCATTTTCAACTCGTCAGTTTTTGCTCGACGAACTAACTCTTGATCGGTTAAATTTAATTGATTGTCCATGATTTCACCTCTGATTTTGTTATTTATTATATCATAAAAACAAAAAAAGACAACGAATATTAATCATTGTCTTGTAAAAAGGGTTCAATCAACTTGGCGATAATGGTATAACCATAGTAGCTTATATGTAATCCTTCAACAGTATATTCCTTTTTTAAATCGCCTTTTTCATCAATTAAGCAATCAAAAACATTTATATAGGGAATATTGTTTTGTTCACAAAAGGTTTTAATGCTTTCGTTTATTTTCTTTATTTTCTTGTTGGTTCTTGGATAAACAAAGAAAGGTGAAAAAATAACCGCTTTTGAATTGACTGGGTATAAGGATAGAAAATAGATTTGGGCGTTGGGAAGTTTTGACTGTAGTTCACTTAAAATTATTTGAATGTTATTGATAATCATCGGAAGTTTGGTTCCGGCTCGTAAGTCGTTTGTTCCGATTTGGACGAAAACTTTTTTGGGGTTAAGAACGATTACATTATCATGTAATCGTTCTAAAACGCCAACGGTGGTGTCCGATGCAATACCACGATTATAAACACTTAAATTTGGGAAAAACTCATTTATTTTAAAGAATTCCGTTAATGAGTCACCTAAAAAAACAATTTTATGTTCAGAAACGCGATGATTTAACTCTGAATATTGGCGCGCCTTTTGATAAATGGAAATCCGCAAATATTTCGCGATGTAAATTAGAAGAAGAATGAAGAAAGTTGATACGATTATCAAAAAGATAATGAATAAAGGAAAAATGACGTCTTTTAACATAGTAACCCCACAAATGTACTTATTCATTATAACACAGAAAAAATACTTTTGATATCAATTGCATAAATTTTTTGATTATTGTATAATACAATAAGGTGAAACTTATGAACAATTTATCATTCTTTTCCGATTTTTTTGTTATCATTCTTATTTTTGGCATGGCTGCTATTTTATTTATTGTTTGGGAAATAATCATACCCATTATTGGTTATCAACGCATGTATAAGCATTTAGAGATGTGTACTTTTGATAATGATTATCGCTTAACAAAACGTTTTTTAAAAAAGGCGGATTTTGTTTTAGAAAATGACGAAGAAGTTGTGTTTGTGAAAATGTTAATGATCCCAAGCAATTCATCTTTGACTATCAACAATTATTTTACTTTCCAGCTCCATTATGGTGGATCACCCAAAAAACCGGGACGCCGCTACCCGTATTCACGCTACATCAACGAAGCCGAAGCGTTTTTAAAATGGCAACCATCATCACCAAAAACTTTTCGGAAAGTTGTTGTTTTGGATCCTTCTACTGAAAAAATTCAAAAATATATCAATGAATCGGAAATTGCTATTGTAAAAGAGGGCGAAAAAGTTTATGACTATCAAGTTGTAAGCAAAGAAAACTTTAAAGAAAAAATTTTAGATTAAGAGGTAGACTAATGAAAAAATGGTTAATATTATTATTACTGATTCTGGCTGTTTTTTTTATCGGATGCGGTGATGATGATGAGGATGTCGATATTTATACGACTATTTATCCCGTCGAATTCTTAGTGAAAGAAATAGTCCAAGACCGTTTAAAGGTTAAATCGATTTATCCGCGGGGAAAAGATGTTCATGATTTTGAATCGAGTCCTAAGGATTTAATTAAAATGTCCCAATCAAAACTGATTTTTTACATTGGCTTAGGTCTGGAAGTTTTCATTGAAAGGGCGAAAGATTCCACTTTGAAAGGTGTCCCAACCGTCGCTTTAAGCCATAACATCTTAGTAGTCATGTTAAATAGTACCGATTTAATTGAACAAATGCATGGTGATACGACCGAAGAAAATGTTTTTTATGACCCACATATTTGGCTTGATCCCAATAAAATGATCATTATGGTGGATACCGTACTAAGTAGTATTTTAAATAAATTTACTCTTTTTCAAGAGGATATCGATTTTTTCACAACCAACGCCAATGCTTTAAAAGGTGAACTGGCCTTATTGGATTCGGAGTTTAGAACTTTGGTCAATGATGCCAATATTGCCAACAAAACCATTATGGTTGATCATGACGCTTATGTTTATTGGACGATAAGATATGGAATCGAGAGAATTAAACTACGAAATGACAACGAGAGTTCCGATGTCGTTCCTCAGGAAATCGAACAAAAAATTGCCCTTGCGAAACTTTTAGGAATCAAACATATTGTCGTCTCCAAAAACGAAATGGAATCTTCAATTGTCAATCAATATTTATCAGAATTAGGCTTAACCGAAAGCGCCAAGGTTAGTTTACACCATCTTGGAACCATAACAAGCGAAGAAGAAGAAAACGGTTTTGACTATTTTTCAATAATGCGAGAAAACATACGTTTGGTTGGAATTATTCTTCCCAAGCAATAAGCGCTCATTATTGAGTGCTTTTTTGATTTTAAGGAGCAAATAAGATGATTAAGGAATTATTTATTGAACAATTTCAATTGGAAAACGAACCAATGAAATTTAATAATTATCAGCGAAAACCGCTTTATGGAATCAGTATTCCTAATCTAAAGAAATTTGTGAAAAACTTACCCTATGAAAAAATTGAAGATTTAATCAGAAGCAATGATTTATCTTGTTATGAATTAGAAATAATCCAAACAGCGCTGATAGGAAGAATAAAAAACATTGACCAAGCTATCTTGCTTTTTGATAATTTTGCAGGTAAAGCCAAAGAGTGGAGCGTTGTTGATTCACTTTGTCAAGAATTTAAAATTTCACGAAAACACTTAAATAAAGTGTGGGAATTAGTCATTAAATATTCACTTTACGATGAAGAATTTTATCAAAGAATTTCGGGGGTTTTAATTCTTTCTTATTTTTTGGTTGATGAATATATCGATCAATCAATAGAAGTTTTATCGAAACTTTGTAATCAAGGCTATTATACCAAAATGGCCGTTGCTTGGGCTTTTGCAACCATTTTTGCCAAGTATCCAGAAAAGGGACAAATTTATTTAGAACAAAACCGGCTTGATTCTTGGACACATAACAAAACCATCCAAAAAGCGATTGAATCTTTTCGGGTAAATGATGACTTAAAAGTTAAACTGCGCAGTTTACGAAGAAATTAATTTTTGATAAATATAACGTCTTTTTATTAAGGCGTTTTTTGTTAGGGAAAAAGGTGTAAAAAAACTTGCATTTATCGTTATTTTGTAGTAAAATATTGAGACAGTAAAAATCAAATTATGGTGGGGTAGCGAAGTGGCTAAACGCGGTGGACTGTAAATCCACTCTCTCCGAGTTCGGTGGTTCGAATCCACTCCCCACCACCATTATTTTCTTTTCAACGATTCCAAGTTTACTCTTGGGACATATTTTTTAGGGCTATAGCCAAGCGGTAAGGCAACGGACTTTGACTCCGTCATTCCGGTGGTTCAAATCCACCTAGCCCTGCCAGTTTAAAAAGATATCGATTTGGTATCTTTTTTATTATCATCAGTTATTAATTGAAGTTTTTACATAAAAATGATAAAATATTGTAAATTTGTTTTCTTTTACACTTGAGCATGAGGAGTTTTATTATGTTAGAAGCAGCGATGGTCATTTGTTTTGGGATATCTTGGCCCCTATCCATTTATAAATCATATAAAGTCAGAACCACAAAAGGAAAAAGTATTATTTTTCTTTGTTTTATTTTATTAGGATATGCTTTAGGAATAGCCAATAAAATCGTTCATCAAGATATCAATTATGTCATCGGTTTTTATTCGTTAAATTTTTTGATGGTTTTTGTTGATATCTTACTTTACTTTAGAAACAAAAGGATTGACTCGCATAACTTGGGAGATAATAATGGCCACTGATTTATCCTATGTACAATACGTTAGTGATCAGCTTCATGATGCCGGATTAATTTCTTTTCGCAAAATGTTTGGCGAATATATGGTTTATTGTGATGGAAAACCGGTTGTGTTAGTGTGTGATAATACCTCTTTTGTGAAAATAAAAGATGAGATTAAAGGGTTAATGGAGGGGATGGAATCCGGTTATCCATATCATGGAGCGACATTACATTACAGTTTGGATATTGATAATCACGACCTTAGTACGCAAGTTGTTAGAATATTGACCATGATTACCCCCTATCCCAAATCCAAGAAGAAGGCAATAAAAAACCCTTAAGCTAAAACTTAAGGGCTTTGTTCTTTATTGTTTTTGTTTGTTTCGTAAATTATTGATTAAGTTTACAACATAATCGCCTTTTTCAATGTAATAAAAGTAAGGGCGACTATTATAAAAACCCATTTCATTGCGAGAATAAAAAGTAATCGAACTGGTGTTGTCGATACTTGGAGTAAGAATAACATTGGTCAGTTGGTTGATGTTTACTTGAATTAGATTATCTTGTCCTCCGTGACGGAGAATCAAAATTCTTTCATCCGTAACTGCATAATAAATTTGGGTGTTTATGGTTCTGGATTGAAGCTTTTTTCCAAAAACGAGGTAAACGCCAACAATAATAAAAGGAATTCCAAATAGCGCCATCAAACTGGTCATTTTTGAAGCCATAATGGTCCAAAAAATCGAGAAGGATAAAAAGACTAACCCAAAAGCCGTTAAAGGAAGGTGATGTAATTTTGGATTACGTTTGGGTTTTCCCGACCACTGAATGACTTCACCGGCATTCAGATAACCGCGAAAAAGATTTTCGATATTTTCAACTTCAACGTTTTGAATTATATTAGAATGCTTTTCGTTTTCCACAAGATCGAAATAGGAAACACCTAAAGCCGATGCAATTTGCGATACTTGGTTTTCCGTTGGCGTTTCTAAATTATTCTCCCAATTTACGATTGTTTCTTGCTCAACGCCCAACTTATTGGCAAGCTCCATTTGGCTTATTTCACGATTCTTTCGATATTCTTTGATGTTACTTCCGATACTCATTTTTATCTTCTTTCTTATGAATTTTCCAGATCATCTTCTGGGGCCGTGGCTTTTGGGAACCAAGGTATAAGCATGTTGGTTCGCTGTTTATATTCTTGATAATCAGGTTTATTTTTTATTTGTCTTCTTTCCATCAAAGGGATACTTATAAAAATAAACATCATAGTATTCAATAAAGGACCAATAAAGAACCAGTAATAATTTACATTTAGACTAAGGAGCATTAAATAAACACCCCACCACATCAGCATTTCTCCCAAATAGTTCGGATGTCTTGTATATTTCCATAACCCGGTATTGATGGTCTTATTAGGATGTTGGGCTTTGAAACGGTGATTTTGGATGTCAGCAAACAGCTCAAGCAAGATGCCAATAACACTTAAGGTTGATACAAGATAAGTAAATATATTGGCAGGGATGGGAGTTTGTAAAAAAGTTAAAGCGGGGACAATTACTAAAATGACAACGATGGTTGGCATCAGATGAATCCCAAAAAAATTAGTCAAGGGCCACATTTTGGGAAAGCGATCATGATAATATCGATAACGCCAATCTTCAAAAGCCAACCCTTTAAAAGTTACGGCCCAATTAATGGTTAAACGGATTCCCCAAAAGCTAATAACCGAAACCAAAACAATGTTTTGCAAGGAATAGTTTTTATTAAATAACCAAACCATTAGTAAAGGAGCAACACTCCAGTAAGGGTCATATACCGATGAATTCTTAAAAATTAAACTAAACAACCAAACAATGATGGTGGCAACAACATCACAAATTAAAAATTTGTAAATAATGTTGTCAATCGGCAATTGATGAAAAACCAAGATGCCAACCGTTAAAGCAAACAAATAGATTAAAATTAGGATAATAAAGCTTTGATTTCTTTTCATAATTAAATCTTTCTTATTCTTTTAGAATATTATAACATTGGAACGATGATTTGTTAATAAAAAAATAAATGTCATATAAAAAACCGATCTGGAGAAGATTAACGAGGTTTGGCGGTTGCTTTTTTGTGAAAAAAAGAGTATAATAACGATGTTTTTATGACATAGGACCATCGCCAAGCGGTAAGGCAATTGGCTCTGACCCAATCATGCGAAGGTTCGAATCCTTCTGGTCCTGTTTTTTGTTAGAAAGAGGTTTCATGAACACGATAAAAATCCGTCGCCAACAAACGAAAATGATTGCTCATCGTGGTCTATCAGGCTTGGAAAGAGAAAATAGTGCGGCCGCCTTTATTGCAGCGGGGAATCGCTCTTATTTTGGAACAGAATGTGATATTCACTTAACTTTAGACAATGTTTTTGTCGTTTGTCATGATGATGATTTAAAACGAGTTTCTTCAAGCGATCTTATCATCAAAAATAGTTTGCTTACGCAAATCAAACAGGTTGAATTATACGAAGTAAAACAAACCGCAGGGAAGGATTATTTGCATGTTCCCACCCTTCAAGAGTATTTAGAGATTTCAAAAAAATATGATAAAATATGCATCATTGAAATAAAACCGGAATTAACAACTCTTCAGATTAAAGAGCTACTAAAGCAAATCAAAGATTTTGGATACCTTGAACACGTTATTTTTATCTCGTTTCGATTTAGCAACTTAGAGAAATTGCATCAAGAAGACGGTTCCCTTAAAATGCAGTTTTTAACAAGTAAAATTTCGGCCGAAATAATTAACAAATGTTTGGCGATAAAGGCATCCATCGATATAAATTATCAACAATTAACCAAGGAAGTAGTTGATTTAATTCACAGCCATCAATTAGAAGTCAATGTTTGGACGATTGATGATGCCATCCTTGCCAGAAAACTTGTAAAATGGGGTGTTGATTATATCACCACTAATATATTGGAGTAAATGATGAAAAAAGCGATTTGGTATTTATTACTGTTCATAGGTCTTGCCATCCTTGTTGGAATCACTTTGATTGCGGCGTTTTCGGAAAACTTGGGAAGTTTTTTGAAAACTTGGGGGTTTATGGGGCTGGGTTATTTGGGGTTCATTATTTTTGCATATGCTTGGATGAAGTTAGCAAAACACAAAAAACAATGAGTATGTTTACTACTCATTTTGCTTTCTTTTTTGGGAAGTTTTGATATAATATTGATGGTGAGGTGGATTATGAGCTTAAAATTACGTGATCAAGAAATATACCAAGCGATTGAAAAAGAGACTTTGCGTCAACAAAACAATATTGAATTAATAGCATCGGAGAATTTTGTTTCGAAGGAAGTTTTGGAAGTTCAAGGATCGATTTTGACGAATAAATATGCCGAAGGTTATCCCAATAAACGTTATTATGGCGGATGCGTTAATGTTGATGTCATTGAGACTTTAGCCATTGAACGAGCTAAAAAACTGTTTGATGCGAAATTTGCCAATGTACAACCCCATTCCGGAAGTACCGCCAATATGGCAGCATATCGCGCTTTGATAAACCCGAAGGATAAAGTTTTAGGAATGGCGCTTGATCAAGGGGGACATTTAACTCATGGACATCCGTTATCTTTTTCCGGCATGGATTATCAGTTTTTCGCATATCATGTTTGCAAAGAAACAGGTTTAATTGACTATGATGAAGTCGAAAGATTAGCCCAAGAAATAAAGCCGGCTTTAATTGTTGCTGGAGCAAGTGCCTATTCAAGAATCATTGACTTTAAAAGATTTCGAGACATTTGTGATTTAGTAAATGCGAAATTAATGGTTGATATGGCGCACATTGCCGGTTTGGTAGCGGCCAAATTACATCCTAATCCTATATATTATGCGGACATTGTCACAACCACCACGCATAAAACCTTAAGAGGACCACGTGGAGGATTAATCCTAACCAACCACGAAGAAGTTGCGAAAACGATTAATAAGGTTGTTTTCCCCGGCATCCAAGGAGGTCCATTAATGCACATTATTGCTGCTAAAGCGGTGTGTTTCTTAGAGGATGCAAACGATGAATTCGTTAATTATCAAAAGCAAGTCCTTGTCAATGCGAAAGTTTTAAGTGATGAGCTTCAAAAATTAGGCTACGCCATTGTTGCGGGAGGAACGGATAATCACCAAATGACGGTTGATGTGAAAAAAAGTCTGGGTATTACGGGAAAAATGGCCGAAGAAATTCTTGATTCCATTTCGATAACCTGCAATAAAAATACTGTCCCGTTTGATACGGAAAAGCCAATGATAACCAGCGGAATTCGGTTGGGTTCACCAAGCGTGACAACCAGAGGTTTTAAAGAAGCCCAAATGCAAATGGTCGCTCGTTTGATTGATCAAGCCCTTCGCCATCGGGAAGAACCACAAACGCTTGAACAAGTCAAACAACAAGTTTGGCAATTAACCGATCAATATCCAATTTATAAATAATAACGATTAATTTATCAAATAGGTGGTTTCTTTATTAGAAACCCTTTTTAATTTGTTTGAAAATTACTCCAAGAGAAAGAATTGCATTTTATTACAAATTAAGGTAAAATAAACATACAAAAACAAATTTTAAAAGGAGAAGAAAACCCATGAAAGACTTAAAACAAGCCGCTTTAAAATATCATCTTGGAGGAAAAGTTGCGATTTCTTCAAAAGTAAAGATGGATACAAGGGAAGAGTTGTCCCTTGCTTATACACCCGGGGTTGCTTTTCCATGCTTAGAAATACACGATAATATTGAAGATGCTTATAAATATACTTCCAAAAAAAACACCATTGCCGTTATCACCGATGGCACTGCTGTTTTGGGGCTTGGTGATATTGGGCCCGAAGCCGCCATGCCGGTGATGGAAGGAAAATGTTTATTATTTAAAAAATTTGCTGGAATTGATGCCATTCCCATTTGTCTTAACTCCAAAGATCCCGATGAAATTGTGAAAACCATTCAAATGATTGCACCTTCATTTGGGGGCATCAATTTAGAGGATATATCCTTTCCGCGTTGTGTGGAAATTGAGAAACGCTTGGATGAATCGTTAGACATTCCTATTTTTCATGATGACCAACATGGAACGGCCGTTGTTACGTGCGCTGCTCTAATCAATGCTTGTCGTTTAGTGAACAAACCGTTGAACACTTTAAAAGTGGTTATGTCGGGTTTAGGAGCAGCGGGCAGCAGTATTGCGAAAATGATGAAAGGAATGGGCGTCAAAACCATTCATGCTTTTAATCGTAGCGGAATTGTCTCAAAGTTAAAAACCAATCGCCAAGCTGTGTCCTTACTGCTAGAAAACGGTTTTGTTGATAGTTTTGATGATTTGAGTAATGACTCTTTAGAAACTTTAGTCAAAGATTCTGATGTGTTTGTTGGAGTTAGTGTTGCTGATGTATTAACAAAAGCTATGGTAAATACCATGGCCAAAGATCCCATTATTTTTGCACTGGCTAATCCCAACCCGGAAATTAGTTTAGAAGAAGTTAAAAAAACAAAAGCGGCCATTTATGCCACCGGCAGAAGTGATTATCCAAACCAAATCAATAATGTTCTCGCTTTCCCCGGCATTTTTAAAGGGGTAATGACGACGCCACATCGAAAAATAACGCAAAAGATGTGTGTTGCGGCCGCCTATGCCATTGCTTCTTTAATTAACGAAAAAGAACTTAATAAAGAATATATCATACCTTCCGTTTTTGATGATCGCATTGTTGATGTCGTTAGTAAAGCGGTTATGGAAACGGAGGATTAAAATGCGGTATCGAATTGAGTCCGATGCTTTAGGCGAAAAACAGATTCCCGCCGAAGCCTATTATGGAATAGGATCGCTTCGCTCGAAAGAAGCTTTTGAAATAACAAAACATGGTTTGTTAAGGCAAATGATTAAAGCTTTTGCGTCTTTAAAAAAGGCGGCCTCCAAAGCCAACCTTGAGTCGGGGTTTTTAGATAAGAAAATCGCTAATGCGATAGCCTTAAGTTGTGATGAAATACTAAACGGACGTTTGCACGGCCAATTTGTGACGGATTTGGTGCAAGGCGGTTTGGGATTGGCGATGGATAAAAACGCTAATGAAGTAATTGCCAACCGCGCCAATGAAATGTTAGGTGGTGAAAAAGGGAATTATGAATTTGTTTCCTTAAAAGATGTCAGTTTAAACCAGTTTCCCCAAGACAACATTATTGTGGCCGGTAAAATTTCCGCGATTCGCCTTTCCAAGAAATTACTTGTGGAAGCAAAAAAATTATCCAACGCTTTTGAAAATCATCAAAAAGATCTTCATTTCCCCAACATCAATAAAGCCTGGGATGCGCTTAATCTCATATTTGAGAAAGACATGAAACGCGTTGAAGAAGCTCTAATTCCTTTAAAGTTTATTCCCGTTTATTTTGATCCGACAAAATCCGAAGAATTAAATTCCGTTTTTTCCAAAAAGTATTGTAAGCATTTAATTCAATCTTCCGGTGAAGATTTGGAAGTTGCGAAAAACACGGTCGAAAACCGTCGTAACTTAGATGGCTTTGCTTGGCTTTCCTCGGCTTTAAAACAAATGATCATGAACTTATCAAAAATGGCCACCGATCTAGAATTAATGCATCAGCAAAATAAATTAAGCCTTCCGATTATTGAAGAGAATGACCCTTTTGGAGCATTAGAAGTAATAAAACAAATTTCTTTTTACATTATGGGAAATGATTTAACCGTCGCCCGCGCCATTGAAGCCGGAGAACTTGATGAAAACCATTATCAACCGATTATTTTTGCTTGTCTTTTTGAAAGCATAAATATAATCAGAAGAGCCATCCGAACTTTACGTGAACAAGTAATCGAAGGGATAACGATTAATTAAAAAAAGGGCAAGCGCCCTTTTCAGAGCGTTGACAAAGCCCCAACCAAAAAGGCTTTTAAGACAATAAAAAAGACTATGATGATGAAACAATTCATTTACATAGTCTTTTTGTTATAAAAGTCAAAACAAAAGGGAAAAAAGGGACTAAACTGGTTGATAATCCCATTG
>JBFXGS010000027.1:0-15592 GCA_050177775.1 Bacilli bacterium
CAGAGCAAATAAAAAGACTGTTGACTTACTTTGTCAACAGTCTGAAAGTATGATTTATTCATACTTTTTTAAAAAGTAGGAACTTTTGTTTTTTATTGAATTGATTTAAGTTAAATAGTATAATGAGGTTAAGAAAGGTGAATTTAATGAACGAAAAATTTTTGCATGATTTTCATAATAGTTATGTTACGAATGCCCACGATTTTCTTGGCTGTCACTTTTTAAAACCTAACACTTATGTATTTCGCGTTTATGCTCCCCATGCTGACCAAGTTAGCATTGTTGGTGATTTCAACAATTGGGATCATTCCAAAAATGTTTTAAAAAGAATAACTAGAGAAGGAATTTGGGAAGGAGAAATTATCGGGATTTCACTTTTTACAAATTATAAATATTGGATAAAAAATCAAAATAAACAATTTTTTAAACAAGATCCCTATGGCTATCATCATGAAACCAACGGTAATACTTGTACCAAAGTTTATCAGTTAGAGGATTTCTCTTTTTCGGATGAAAAATGGCTAAAATCCAAAACAAACAATAAATTATATGCCGGACCAATTAATATTTATGAAGTAAATTTAGGATCTTGGCGAAAGTACCCTAATAATGAACCATTTAATTATAAAAAATTGGCAAACGAATTAATTCCCTATGTGAAAAAAATGGGTTACACGCATATTGAAGTTATGCCAATCATGGAGTTTCCTTATGAAGGTTCATGGGGATATCAAGTTACAGGTTACTTTAGCGTTACTTCCCGATATGGATTACCTTCGGATTTTATGTATTTTGTTAATTATGCACACAACCACGGCATTGGCGTTATTCTGGATTGGGTTCCAGCTCATTTTCCGAAAGACGATTTTGGCCTTTATGAGTTTGATGGTCAAGATGTTTATGAAGAACCTAACCCTTTACGCAAAGAACACGAAAATTGGGGTACAAGAATTTTTAATTTTCAAAAACCTGAAGTTAAATCCTTTTTAATTTCCAGTGCTTTATTCTTTTTAGATAAATATCATTTAGATGGGTTAAGGGTTGATGCTGTTGCTTCCATGCTTTATTTAGACTACGATCGGAAAGTATCGGATAAAAACATTTATGGTGGCAATCACAATCTTGAAGCAATCGATTTTTTGAAAACCCTTAATATTGAAGTTTTTAAACATTTTCCTTTGGCCTTAATGATTGCTGAGGAATCGACTGATTTCGCAAAAGTATCACATCCTGTTTTTCTGGGTGGCTTGGGTTTTAATTTTAAATGGAATATGGGATGGATGAATGATACTTTGGCTTATATGAAAGAAGAACCCATTTTTCGCCAATATCACCACAACAAATTAACTTTTTCTCTCGTGTACGCTTTTAGTGAAAATTTCGTGTTGCCTATTTCCCATGATGAAGTCGTCCATGGAAAGAAGTCTTTACTTGATAAAATGCCTGGAAATTATGAAGCCAAATTTGCCAATTTAAGAGCCTTTATTGTCTATATGATGACTCACCCAGGGAAAAAATTAAATTTTATGGGTTATGAATTGGGTCAGTTTAAAGAATGGGATTATCACCATGAACTTGATTGGCTTTTATTAAAATATGAAAAACATCAGAAACTTCAACAATTTGTCCGTGATATCAATTTAATTTATCGTAGAAATAGTTGTCTTTGGGAGATTGATAATTCTTGGGATGGTTTTCAATGGATAAATGAACAAGATGCTAATCATAATTGCATTAGTTTTCAAAGGATAAATCGTAAAAAGAGGGCTTTGATTGTTATTATTAATTTTTCTGGGGAAACATTACTGCAATATCGGATTGGTGTGGTCAGGGGAACTTACCAAGAACTAATCAATAGCGATGATGAAAAATACGGCGGAAGCAATCAAAAAAACGGTCTATTAAAAACAGAACCCATCGCATGTCATCGCAGTCAATCTTCCTTAACACTAAATGTTGCAGCCTTTTCGGCACTAATCATAAAAAAAATAGGCAAGGAGTAAAATATGTTTAATAAAAAAGAAATTGTTGCCATGTTGTTAGCCGGAGGGCAAGGAAGCAGGCTTTATGCATTAACCAACAAAATTGCCAAGCCCGCTGTTCCTTTTGGTGCAAAGTATCGCATTATCGACTTCCCTTTGTCGAACTGTGTCAATTCTAATATTGATACTGTTGGCGTATTAACCCAATATCAACCTTTAGTATTAAATGATTATATCGGAAACGGTCAACCCTGGGATCTTGACCGAACTTTTGGAGGAGTTCACATTTTACCTCCTTACCAAGGGAAATCCAAAACCGATTGGTATAAAGGAACAGCCAATGCCATTTATCAAAACATTGACTATATCAAAAGATACAATCCTGAATATGTTTTGATTTTGTCGGGAGATCATATTTACAAAATGGATTATTCGAAAATGCTAGCATTTCATAAAGAAAAAAAGGCGGATATTTCGATTGCCGTTATCGATGTACCTTTACCAGAGGCTAGTCGATTTGGTATTATGAATACTGATTCGGACAATCAAATATACGAATTTGAAGAAAAACCCAAAAAGCCTAAAAGCACAAATGCTTCAATGGGAATTTATATTTTTAGTAGTCAAGTTCTTTATGATTATTTAGAAGCTGATGAAAACGATCCTTCTTCAAATAACGATTTTGGAAAAAACATTATTCCTAAAATGTTGAATGACAAAAAAAGATTATTTGCTTATAACTTTTCTGGCTATTGGAAAGATGTGGGAACAATCGACAGTCTTTGGGAAGCAAATATGGATTTACTTGGAGATAAACCAAATTTTGATTTATTTGATCCTAATTGGAAAATATATGCTCGAAATGATCCATTTCCTCCACAATTTATTGCTGATGGTGCTTTTATTTCCAATTCTTTGATTACTGTTGGTTGCCATATTGAAGGAACCGTTATCAACTCCCTTCTCTCCCACAATGTAAAAATAGGAAAAGGAGCAACCGTTATGGACAGCGTTATTTTTGCGGATACTACTATTGAAGAAGGTTCTTCGGTTCAATATAGTATTGTTGATGAGCGTGTTACCGTTAAAAGTAACAGTCATATTGGCTGTTGTCGTGGAAAACAAGGGAAAATTACAATTATATCATCCGATGTGACAATTGATTCGGGAATTGTTGTTCAAGCTGGTGAGATGATTGAGAAAGATGTCAAGAGGTAATTTATGGCAACATTGGGTTTAATTTTTTCAAACATCCACGATAAAGAAATATTTGAAGTAACAAAAAATAGAACCATAGCTTCAGCTCCAATTGGCGGAAGGTATCGGTTAATCGATTTCACTCTATCTAACATGGTAAACAATGGCATTTCTCATATTGGTGTTGTTACCAAAAACAATTATCAGTCACTTATGGATCATGTCGGAAGTGGAAAAGAATGGGATTTAGCAAGAAAAAATGGTGGCTTAGTTATTCTTCCCCCATATGGCGCCAGCCAAGAATTATATAATTCGCGTTTAGAAGCATTAAAAAGCATTATCAGTTTCATTAAATTTTCTCATGCCGATTATATTGTTTTAGCTGATTGCTATCAAGTATGCAACATTGATTATCGACCGATTTTTAAACAGCATTTTGAAACAAAAGCGGATATAACCTGCGTTTACCGTGAAAGTAATATTACGGCCGATGATTATAGTCCCGTGGTCATGCTTGAGGTTGACAACGACAAACGGATTGTTGGGATGAATATTCAAAAAAGTTTCATTGGAAAAGCCAAGGTGTCAATTGACACTTGGATTATAAAAAAAGAGCTTTTAGAAAAATTAGTTGAAGATGCTATTTCCCGAAATCTAAAGAGTTTTAACCGTGATATTCTTCGCGAAAATTTGAACTCTTTGAAAATTTGTGGCTACCAATTTAAAGGCTATTTTGGTAACATTAGTTCGCTAAAATCCTATTATCAAGTTAATATGAATTTATTAAAAGCAAATATTCGAGAAGAACTTTTTAATTCACCAAATCGTTCCATTTTTACAAAAATTCGCGATTCAGCCCCGACAAAATATGGTGAAAAATCAACAATTGTCAATTCATTAATTGCTGATGGGTGTATAATTAAAGGTACTGTCGAAAACTCTGTCATTTTTCGAGGTTGTAAGGTGGGTTTAGGGGCGGTAGTAAAAAACTCAATTTTAATGCAAGGAAGCCTTGTTAGCGAGGATACTCATTTGGACTATGTGATTGCTGACAAAAATGTACGATTTTTAAATGAAAAGCAGTTGCAAGGCAATTTGAGAAAACTACTTTATGTAGAGAAGGACGGTATTCGATGAAACAAAAAAATATTTTATTTGTAGTCGCCGAATGTACAAATTTTGTGGCAACGGGGGGTTTAGCTGAAGTCGCAGGCAGTCTGCCCAAAGCCATCATCAAAACCAATCGCTGTTATAAAGTACGGGTAATGATGCCTTTGTACAAAACAATTGCCAATAAATACCAAGGGCAATTAAAATTTCTTGGTGAAACAACGGTTGTTTTAGCTTGGAGAAGGCTTTATTGCGGTGTGTTCACTTTAAAACTTGACGGGATTGATTACTATTTCATTGATAATAAATATTATTTTGATCGTGATTTAATCTATGGCCATTATGATGATGGCGAAAGATTTGCTTTTTTCTCAAAAAGCGTTTTTGAGACTTTTAACATTATCGGTTTTACTCCCAATTTAATTCATACTCATGATTGGCATACTGCATTAGTTAATATTTATTTAGATCTGCTTTATAAAAAACAGGGGTTTTTTACCGAAATAAAATCTTTATTTACCATTCATAATATTGAATTTCAGGGAATCTTTGATCTAGCTTTTTTAGAAGACATCATTGGAATTGATAAACAATTCCAAGAAGTCTTGGAGTATAACGGGTTAGTCAATTTATTAAAAGGAGCCATTGTTTGTAGTGATCTTGTCAGTACGGTTAGTCCCCGTTATGCAAGAGAAATAACCACATCCATGTATGCAGCAGGTTTAGAGCACATTACCAGAACAAATGGCCAAAAACTTGTGGGGGTCATCAATGGCATTGATGTTGATTTTTACAATCCTAATACTGATCCTTCGTTGCCTGTAAACTATAATGCGGATACTTTTACCAATAAACTCCAAAATAAAGAGGCATTGCAAAGAGGTTTAAACTTGTTAATTGATGCCAACACATGTGTGATCAGCATGATTTCTCGTTTAACAAGTCAAAAAGGAGTCGATTTGGTAATTGATAAATTTGACGAAATCATGCAAGAAAATGTTCAATTTGTTTTGTTGGGAAAAGGTAATCGCTATTTTGAAGAAAAATTCTTAGAAATTTCGAAACGTTATCCAAAACGGGTCAGCATTTTAATCACTTATGATACTAACCTTGCCAAAAAAATTTATGGTGGATCTGATTTATTCTTGATGCCTTCAAAAATGGAACCTTGTGGTTTATCGCAAATGATTTCCAGCCGTTATGGTACAGTTCCAATTGTTAGAGCAACAGGTGGATTATTTGATACAATTAAAGATTATAATAATGGATTGGGTAATGGATTTGTGTTCAAGGATTTTGATTCCCAGCAAATGCTTGAAAAGATTAAAGAAGCTATTGGCATCTATAAAGATCCTGAACGTTATAATGCCCTCGCTAAAAAAATCATGGGAATTGATTTTAGTTGGAATGCATCAGCCGTTTCATATTTGCAAATGTATAAAAACTTATTAAACAAGAAATAAACAGGCATGTTTTAGGATTAATTAATTGAAAGAGGCGATGGGACCATCGCCTTTTGTTTTTTAAACAAACATTGAATCTAAAATGAGTTTGTGATAAAATAAATAAAAATAAAGGGAGAATTATAAGTATGGGAAATTATATTCTTGCAATAGATCAAGGAACAACAAGTACAAGAGCGGTTATTTTTAATAAAAAATCAGAAGTAATTTCGCAAGCCCAAATGGAATTTTCTCAAATTTGTCCAAAAAGTGGCTGGGTTGAGCATGATCCCGAAGAAATATGGGAGACTGTATTCAATGTCATTAAAGAAGCTATTTACAAAAGTGGTCTTTCTTTAAAAGACATTGCGGCCATAGGAATAACAAACCAGAGGGAAACGACGATTATTTGGGATAAAAAAACAGGAAAACCCCTTTATAATGCGATTGTATGGCAAAGTCGCCAATCGCAAGCGATATGTGAAGACTTAATTAGTAAAGGATATCTTGATTTAATTAAACAAAAAACCGGACTTTTAATTAATCCTTATTTCTCGGCCAGCAAGATAAAATGGATTTTAGAAAACGTTCCGGGAGCAAAAGAAAAAGCGCAATCCGGAAAAATTCTTTTTGGAACAATTGATACATATTTAGTGTGGAAACTAACCAATGGAGCTTTGCACATTACCGATACAAGTAATGCTTCGCGAACCATGCTTTTTAATATTAAAACTTTGAGTTGGGATCAAGAAATATTGGATATTTTGGGAATTCCTTTACAAATTCTGCCGACGGTCAAATCTTCGAGTGAGGAATATGGAGTTGCATCTAAATTATGGGAGATTGATGAAGATGCTGATGTAAAAATAGCTTCCATTATTGGTGATCAGCAAGCTTCTTTGTTTGGCCAATGCTGTTTCGATATTGGCGATGTAAAAAACACCTATGGAACCGGTTGCTTTATGCTGATGAATACCAAATATAAGCCGGTCATATCAAAAAACGGTTTATTAACAACGGTTGCTTGGACAATAGATGGAAAAACAGAATATGCCCTGGAAGGATCGGTTTTTATTGCGGGAAGTGCCGTTCAATGGCTTCGGGATGGAATGCGAATGTTTAAGGAATCCAAAGATTGTGAAGCATACTCTGAGCGTGAGCCTTCATCAAATGGCGTATATGTTGTTCCTGCTTTTGTTGGTTTGGGGACACCTTACTGGGATAATGATGCAAGAGGAGCTGTCTTTGGGCTGACAAGGGGAACAAAAAAAGAGCACTTTATAAATGCCACGGTGGAATCGATTGCTTATCAAACGAAAGATGTCATGGAAGTAATGAAGGAAGAGTCTGGTTTGCAAATAAAAAGCATGGCTGTTGATGGCGGAGCAAGTGCCAACAACTATTTAATGCAGTTTCAATCAAATTTGTTGGATTGTAAAATCCTTCGACCAGACTGTTTAGAGACAACCGCGCTTGGAGCGGCATACTTAGCGGGATTAGCGGTAAAGGTTTGGAAAGATAAAGATGAAATCAAGAAATTTAAGACGATTGATAAAATCTTCTTAAATAAAATTGATGAAGAAAAACGCACGCAATTGTATCACGGCTGGAAAGTAGCCGTGGAAGCAACCCGTGCTTTCAAATTATAGGTGTTTTATGTATGATGTCATTATAATTGGTGCAGGTGTCAATGGAGCTTTTGTTGCTCGCGATCTAGCAAAATATCAATTAAAAGTTCTGGTTTTAGAAAAAGAAAACGATGTCGGAAATGTTACTAGTTGTGCCAATAGTGCGATTATTCATTCCGGATATGATCCCCACCCAGAAACTTTAAAAGCCCGTCTCAATGTTTTGGGAAACTCAATGTACGATGAAGTGTGTCGGGATTTAGATGTCGAGTTTTCAAGAATCAGATCTTTGACTTTAGCTTTTAATGATGAAGAGGTTGAACAAATTCCGACTTTAATGAATTATGCCCAAAGAAATGGTGTTTTTGTGAAATTGTTATCTTCTGAAGAAGTGCTTGCACTTGAGCCAAACATCAACAAAGAAGTCAAAAAAGCCCTTTTTGTCCCAAGTGCGGGTATAATCAACCCCTTTGAATTAGTTGTCGCCTTAATGGAAAACGCTATGGAAAATGGAGTCGAGCTTCATCTCAATGAAGAAGTAGTCAATGTAAAAAAGGAAAAGAACTTATTTCAAGTACAAACCCAAAATAATCAATATTATTCACAAATTGTCATCAATGCGGCTGGTTTGCATGCTGACACGATTAATAATTGGGTAATGGAAAAACAAGAAAGTATTCAACCAAGGAAGGGAGAATATTTTGTGCTTGACCACTTTTCGGAATCTTTTGTATCCCACGTTTTATTTTCAATTCCCACCCATAAAGGAAAGGGTGTCTTAGTCACTCCAACAACAAGTCATAATTATTTAATTGGTCCATCAAGTAATTTTATTGATGAAAAAGATGATTTTGGTACTAACCAAGAAGTTCTTGAACAGGTCCTTTCAACAGCTCAAAAATTGGTTCAAAAAATACCAATGGCAAAATTAATCCGTGAATTTGCTGGTTTACGTGCTTTCCATGAATCGAATGATTTTGTTATCAATCACCAATCAGGCTTTATCAATATATTAGGGATGCAGTCCCCTGGTTTAGCATCTGCTCCGGCCACAAGTCAGATGGTTCTTGATTTCATAAAAGAATATTTACCTTTATCGGAAAAAGATTATTATCAACCCAAACGTCGACCCTTATATCGTCTCAATCAGCTGAGCAATGAGGAACGTAATCATTTAATTGCGCAAAACCGTCTTTTTGGCAATATAGTTTGTCGGTGTGAACAAGTGTCGGAAGGTGAAGTTGTTGATTCCATACACCGCTTGTGTGGGGCTACTTCCGTAAAAGGTGTAAAAAAACGAGTTCGTCCAGGTGCAGGAAAGTGCCAAGGAGGATTTTGTGAACCGCTAATTCTTAAAATATTAGCACGCGAATTAAAAAAACCTTTAAGCAGCATTTGCTATGATAACGACCAATCTTATATTTTACTTAAACAAACTAAAGGAAGTGGGAAAAATGGAATATTATGATCTGGTTGTGATTGGTGGTGGGAGTGCAGGATTGGCGAGCGCCATTGCTGCTTATGATCATGGAGTCAAAAAAATCTTAATTTTAGAAAAAGATCTTTATTTAGGAGGAATCCTTCTTCAATGCATCCATAATGGTTTTGGCCTTACCAAGTACAAAGAAGAATTGACGGGCCCTGAATATGCGGATCGCTATTTGCACGAATTATTAAAACGAGAGATTGAATTTAAAGTTCAATCGATGGTTTTAAGAATCACTCCTGATTTAAAGGTTCATTATTCTAATTCAATCGATGGTTTTCAAATAATTCAAAGTCGAGCAATCATTATGGCCACCGGCTGCAGTGAAAGAACAAGAGGAGCTATCAACATTCCTGGTGATCGAATACCCGGTGTTTTAACGGCCGGGCTCGCCCAAAAGTATCTAAATATTGATGGATATTTGGTCGGGAAAAGAGTTTTTATTTTAGGCAGTGGGGATATTGGTTTAATTATGGCCAGAAGAATGACTCTTGAAGGAGTTAATGTCTTAGGAGTTGCTGAAATAATGCCTTATTCAAATGGTCTTTCCAGAAATATTGTTCAATGTTTACATGATTTTAATATTCCTTTGTATTTGCACCATACGGTAAAAAGAATTATTGGGAAGAATCATTTAGAAAAAATTATTGTTGCGGAAGTTGACAATCAATTTAATTTTATCCCCAATACAGACCGTGAATTTGAGGTTGACACTTTAATGCTTTCAGTTGGTTTAATTCCTTCCATTCCCCTGATTGAAAATATTGGTGTTATCGTTCATCCTAAAACAAAAGGACCGGTTGTCGATGAATCATTTATGACAAGTATCCCTGGGATTTTTGCTTGTGGAAATGCTCTTCATGTCCACGACTTAGTTGACTTTGTCAGTTTGGAAGCGGAAAAAACGGGACTTGCGGTTGCAAACTATTTAAGCAAAACTATTAATGAACATCGATATTTACAAGTTGTAGCCGGAAGAGATCTAAATTATATTCTTCCTTCAAAGATCGATTTAAATAAAATTTCGCGGGTCAATTTAAATTTTCGAGTAACAAAACCTCTGTATGAAATTTATTTAAATATCATTTTAAATGGAAAAGTTGTGAAAAAAGTGAAAAAAGCCTTTATGCTTCCTGCAGAAATGGAAAGTATTGAATTACCAATTGAACTTCTTGATGAAGGAACTTTGGAAGTTGAGGTTGCATATGCGTGATTTGATATGCATTGTTTGCCCACGAGGGTGCCGCTTACAGATTGACGATAAATTATTTGTAACAGGAAATTATTGTAAAAGAGGTGACACTTACGCCAAAAACGAAATTACAAAACCCATGCGTATGGTTACTTCTACCGTTGTTATTTCAAGCAAAATCATCGACCGGTTACCTGTTTGTACAGATAAACCGATTCCCAAAGATCAAATATTTGCCGTCATGAGAGAACTTGATCAAATCGTTGTTAATGCTCCGATAAAAATTCATGATATTGTTATAGAAAATGTTTTAAACCTGGGAGTCAATATCATTGCAACAAGAACAATTGATAGTTAATTCAATTAGAGGATGGTTTTTCTCCATCCTTTTTCAAGTACATTTTTGTTGTGAAAAAAGATAAAAAATGGTATAATAACAAAAAGGTGATTATATGAGTAATATCAAAATTTGTGCATTAGGGGGACTGGGTGAAAACGGGAAAAACATGTACCTAGTTGAAACTGATGAAAAAATATTTGTCCTTGATGCGGGCTTGAAGCACCCGAGCGTTGATTTGTTTGGTGTTGATGCCGTTCTACCGGATATTCGTTATTTAAAAGAAAATGAAAAGAAAATAGTTGGTATTTTTCTTTCTCATGGTCATGATGATCACATTGGGGCAGTGCCGGAATTACTCAAACAAATTACCGTTCCCATTTATGGAAGTAAATTTACTATTGCTTTAGTTGAAGCTGAGTTACAAGAAGCTAATTTAAAGTTAGATGATTTTAAATTTATTCAAGCTGAAGATGAAAAAAGGTTTTATTTTGGAAATGCTTCAGTAACGTTTTTTTCTTTAAACCATAGCATTCCTGGAAGTATGGGGATAGCTGTTCATACTAATGATGGTTCGATAGTTTATGCTCCTGATTTTACGCTTGCAAGCAGTTCTGATCGAAATTACCGAACCAATTTTGGGAAAATAAGTGAAATTGGTAAAAATGGGGTTTTAGCTTTATTGTCAGAAAGTTTAGGAACTTCCAATATTAACCGAGTTAGCAATGACTATGCTTTAGTTCATTCGTTAACCGATATTTTACAAAACTCAAAAAGGGTCATCTTTTCGATGTTTTCCAATGAACTGCAACGCATTCAAAAAGTCATTAATGTTTGTGTGGCCCAAAATCGACGAATTGCGATTATAGGAAAGAAAGCTCAAAAGACAATTAATGTTGCCATTAATAATGATTATTTGAAAATCCCCTCACAAAACAGTGTTAATTTAAAGTATATTTCTGATGAAAATCAAAATAACGAAGATGATTTAGCAATTATCATTACTGGGGTACGACATGAACCGTATTATACTTTACAAAGAATGGCTTTGGGGAATGATCGCTTGGTTCATTTAAATGAACAGGACCATATTGTCATTGTATCGCAGCCAACAACCGGAACGGAATTGTTAGCTCAAAAGGCTTTAAGCGTTTTACATCGTTTAAATTCAAAAATTACCGTAATATCAAAAGATCAACTTCCGAGTTCTCATGCTGACAACGAAGACTTAAAAATGATTTATGAGATGTTACAACCTAAATACATTATTCCCGTTTGTGGCGAATATCGTCATCAATTTATGCAAAAAAATGTTGCTATGGAAGCGGGATATCCTGAAGAAAAAATATTAATATTAGACAACGGGGAAATGATATCGTTTAGGGATGGCGTATTCGGAAATAAGAAAAATCAAATATCTGTTGGTGATGTTCTCATTGATGGCTCAATTGTCGGAGACATTAACGAAATTGTTTTAAAAGATCGTGAATTGTTGGGAAATGAAGGTATTGTTTTAGTTGTGACCACTCTTGATTCGCGAACAAAACAAATCATTTCCGGACCAAAAGTCGTATTAAAAGGTTTTTTTGTTGGTGAAACGGCAAATGATGTTAACGTTGCCCTTACCGAAATATCGGAAAACATTATCAATAAATATTTTAGTCGTCGCCAGATTGATTGGAATGAACTTAAAGGGCTGCTTCGCGATGCCATCAATAAAGAGATATATTCTTTAACGAAAAAGAATCCGATTATTATGCCAGTTTTAATTGATATTGAGAAGAAAGAATAAAGATTATGAGGAAACTAAAAAGTTTTGAAATTAGACAAATTTGGTTGGATTTTTTTAAAAGTAAGGACCATGAGATAATTGAGAGTGCTCCTCTCGTACCAATTAATGACCCAACTTTATTGTGGATTAATGCCGGAGTTGCCCCGTTAAAAAAATATTTTGATGGACGAGAAATCCCCCGTAATAAACGAATGGCCAATGCCCAAAAATCAATCCGCACTAATGATATTGAAAATGTTGGCAAAACGGCTCGGCATCACACCTTTTTTGAAATGTTGGGTAATTTTTCTATTGGTGATTATTTCCGCAATGAGGCTTTGACTTGGGCAATCGAAATTTTGACTTCTCCCCAATGGTACGGCTTTGATTTAAATAAGTTGTATTTCACGATTTATCCTAATGATACTGATTCGTTGGAAAAATGGTTAGAGCTTGGTGTCCCTAAAGATCATATTATTTCTTTAGAAGGCAATTTTTGGGAAATTGGTGAAGGACCCTGTGGCCCGGACACCGAAATTTTTTATGATCGTGGTGAAAAATATGATCCTCAGAAATTAGGGATTCAAATGTTAAAACAAGATATTGAAAATGATCGCTATATTGAAATTTGGAATATCGTATTTAGCCAATTTAATTCGATCTCAGGTTTAGAACGCAGTGAATATCCCGAATTGCCAAGCAAGAATATTGATACTGGTATGGGATTAGAAAGAATGGCTTGCGTAATTCAAGAAGTCGATACCAATTACGATACTGATTTATTTATGCCGATAATTAGAGCGACAGAAGAGATTGTTAATATAAAATATCAAAATCAAATGGCTTTTAAAGTTATTGCTGATCATGTCCGCAGTGTTGTTTTTGCTGTTGCTGATGGGGCAGTTTTATCAAATGAAGGTCGAGGTTATGTCCTTCGCCGCATTTTAAGAAGAGCGGTCCGTTATGGAAAAAAACTGGGGATGCAAACTCCATTTTTGTATCGTTTGGTAAAAGTTGTAGCTGATACAATGAATGATTATTATCCATATCTTCAAGATAAGGTTGAACATATTGCCCAATTAATCAAGCAAGAAGAAGAAAAATTTCTTACGACTCTTGAATCCGGTGAAAAAAGATTAGTCGACTATATCAACCATGCTCAAGAAAAGATTATTCCTAAAGAAGTAAGTTTCTTATTGTATGATACTTTTGGGTTTCCATTAGAGTTAACTTTAGAGGTTGGCAGTGAATTCGGTTTTTCTGTTGATCTTGAAGGCTTTAAAAGTGAATTAGAAAGACAAAAACAACTTTCACGGGCTTCCAGAAATGAAAACCAATCAATGAATTCACAAAATGAAGCCATGATGAATTTTCATAACGAGAGTATTTTTGTTGGTTATGAGACTCTTGAAGTAAGGACCAACGTTATTGGCTTGTTTAAAAATCAAGAGATTGTAAGACAAGCCAGCAATGAAGTATTAGTTGTCTTTGCAAAAACACCTTTCTATGGTGAAAGTGGAGGACAAGTGGGTGACATTGGCACCGTTATTTTTGATAACTCTGATTTCCACGTTATTGATACCATCAAATTACCGAACGGCCAAAATGCTAGTTTAGTTGATTTTAAAGATACCATCATTAAAACGGGTGATTTTGTTCATTTAATGGTGGATGAAGAATATCGATCCAATGTCATTCGAAACCATTCTTCCACTCATTTAATGAATGAAGCATTGCGCCAAATTGTAGGATCACATATTTACCAACAAGGTTCAAGTGTGGGTAGCGAAAGTTTTCACTTTGACTTCAATAATTACTCTTTAATTACCAATGAGCAAATAATTGCCATTGAGGACCTTGTCAATATGCAAATAAAAATGGGTAACCCGGTTGTAATCAAAGAAATGTCCATCAGTGATGCCAAAAAAATGAATGTCCAAGCCGTGTTTGGTGAAAAATACGGTGAAATAGTCCGAGTAGTCAACATGAATTTTTCGAAAGAACTTTGTGGTGGTTGCCATGTTCGAAATACCAGTGAAATAAAAAAATTTGTTATTTTATCTGTCGAAAGCAAAGGGTCAGGAATCTACCGAATTGAAGGAACTTCAGGGACTAATGTGGAAGTTCAATTGCAAAATAATGTAAAAAATATTCAAAAAGAAATTGATGAGTTTAGATTTAAAATCCAAGAGCTAATCGAACAAGCTAAATTAGAACAAATAGAATTGAATTTTATCCCGATTGCAAAGACGCCGTTTGTTTTAAGCTATCGCTATATCATTAATCTTCGTAATGAGTCATTGCAATTAAGAGAACAGGTTAAAGACCTTGATAAAAAATTGACAAAATTAAGAAAAGATCAATTTGTCATTGACCTAGATAGCTTTCTTGAAAAAGTGACTTTAATAAAAGATACAAATGTTTTAGTAATCAAGACTTTACTGCCTGAAGTAAATAATGTGAAAGATTTAATTGATCGTTTAAGTGATAAATTAGGACAATCCATCATTTTTATTGCAAATATCTTTAATGAACGAGTCGTTTTTATTTGTAAAAGCAAAAAGACTTCTTTACATGCTGGTGAATTAGTGAAAAAGGCGGCTGTTTTTACAAATGGGAATGGTGGTGGCCGTCAAGATTTTGCCCAAGCAGGGGGAAAAGATATTGACAAGGTTGAAGAAGCCCTAACCCTTGTTGAGAAAGAAATTTTAAATGAATTATGAAAATGATAGGATTGGATTTAGGAACAAAAACGTTGGGGATGGCGGTTAGCGATTCTTTAGGAATTATCGCAACCCCAATCGGAACAATTCGTTTTGAAGAACGAGATTTGAACTTTGCTTTAATTGAAGTAGAAAAAGTCATTAAAGAAAAGCAAATTCAAAAAGTTGTTCTTGGTTTACCCAGACATATGAGTGGTGATGTAGGCACATTAGGCGATTATGTCTATGAATTTAAAAGAATGCTTGAAGATAAGTTAAAATTAGAGGTAGTATTAGTTGACGAAAGATTAACTTCAAAATTAGCTAATCAATCAATGCTTTTTGCCGATTTAAGTCGGCAAAAGCGAAAGAATAATGTTGACAAAATTGCTGCAACCTTTATATTACAAACTTATTTAGATATGAAAAAATAGTAGAAAGGAGAAATAATATGGAAAATGAGAACAACAATCGCTTAACCTTTATTGATGAAAACGGAAACGAAATTTTATGTGAAATTTTATTTACTTTTGAATCGGAAGAGTTTAAGAAAAATTATGTTTTATTCTACCCTGTCGGCTCTAATGAAGAAGAACTTGAAATTATGGCTGCATCTTATGTAAGTGGTGAAAACGGAGAAGGCGAATTAACCGCCGTTGAAACCGAAGAAGAATGGGATATGATTGATAAAGTGCTTCAACAATATGAAGAAGAACATGGACATACGCATTGCGATTGCGAAGAT
>JBFXGS010000028.1:0-15354 GCA_050177775.1 Bacilli bacterium
CCGTAGTTTTGGAAGGAACAGCGGGATCTATGTTGTGATCAATCGATACTATGGGAATATTAAGGTTCATAATCTTATCACAGTTTTCAAAATTTGATGAAACAATCTGTCCGTCAATCATGTATTGTTCAAACACTTTGATATAATCCAGTTCGCGTTCAAAACGATTATTAGTGATGCAAAGCATCACTTTATAACCATTAGCCATCGCTTCATTTTCTATTCCTTCGATTAATTCACCGATAAAAAAAGAGATGGTATGAGGAATGATGACGCCAATAATCCCTGATTGTCGCTTTAATAATAACCTTGCTAATTGGTTGGGAGTATAACCAAGTTCTTTGACAGCATTATCAATGGCTTTTTTGGTTTCTTCATGAACATAGCCCTTATTATTGATGGCCCGACTGACAGTAGCAACACTGACGTTGGCCTTTTTCGCAATTTCTCGAATGGTTACTTTCATATGAAACCTCCTTGTTAAGGTAATTATACCAAAGAAGTCGTTTTAAAGCAAATTGGATATTGCTAATAAAAAAACCAATTTTTCAATTGGTTCTTAAAGCTAAAAAAGAATAAGGAGAAATGACCATTGATTCACCATTCATGACCGCCTTTGTTTGAAGGTTTATGAAAGAACCTTCTAAAGACAAAGTTTGTTCGGTTTGATGAGAATTTAAGACAAAAACAAATGCGCCTTTTTCATAAGCAATCAAATTGTTATGAGCATAAAGCCACTTGATATTTACGGTTTCAAAATCAGTTGAAGATTTCCTTAATGCGATTAACCATTTAAAGAAAGACAGCAAATCCTTATTTTGTCGATCTTCATCCCAAATCATACATCTTCGACAATCAGGGTCATGTTTCCCTTGTAAGCCCACTTCATCTCCATAGAAGATGGCCGGGCTCCCGGCAAAAGTAAAAGCAAACAAATAAGCGATTTTCATTAAACCGACATTATCGTTTAGCCTTGTCAATATTCGTGGAGTATCATGGGAATCAACTAAATTAAACATGTGTTCAGCAATGTTTTGGGGATATTTTAATAATAGGGTATTGATGGCATAAACAAAGGCTTCCGCATTGGTCTTTTGGGGAGTTTCAAGATAATTCCATAAACTATAAGCTAAGCGATAATTCATTACTGCATCGAATTGATCGCCTAAAAGCCAAGGATTCGCATTGTCCCAGTTTTCACCAACAATGTAAACTTCCGGGTTTATGTCATGAATGGTTTTACGAAAACGTCGCCAAAATTCATGACTGACTTCATCGGAGACATCGAGTCTCCATCCATCGATTTGATATTCTTTAATCCAGTAAGCCGAAACCTGGAGTAAATATGTTTCGACTAATTTATTTTGGACATTCCACTTCGGCATCATCGGGGTCGTTGCGAAAGTGCGAAATTTGTAATGGTGGGAAAAGTTGATAAGAGGACGATTATTTTGGTCAAGCGGGAAATCAATGAAATCTTCATCTTCAATGTAAAAGCAATCCCAATAAGGTGATTGTTTTTTGTTTTTGATGACATCTTGAAACCACGGATGGAACCAGCCGCAATGATTAAAAACCGCATCGAGCATGACTTTGATACCTAACTCATGGCATTTTTTAACCATTTTGCCAAAATCTTCATTAGTTCCAAATTGCGGATCAATTGTGAAATAATCAATGGTATCATATTTATGGGATGATGAAGCTTGGAAAAGGGGCGTAAAATAAATTCCGGTAATCCCTAAATCATGAAGATAATCAAGTTTTTCAATAATTCCCGGAATATTACCTCCAAAGAAATGATGGTTGGTAATACCTTTTTCAATGCTTCCCCAAGGCAGGAAATTGCCTGGAATTTTGTCAGAATGTGAAAAACGTTCGGGAAAGATTTGATACCAAATGGTGTTTTTTGTCCACTTTGGAGATTTAATTAAATCTTGATCATTAATATAAGGATAATTAAAATAATCAAACAAAACATATAAGGAATCAGGATTGGTTTTTTTAGTAATTTTTAGAAGATGGCGACAACCATAAAAATAAGTGTCTTTTTGACCGTGAATGATGAAAGCATATTTTTGCCTTTTGGTTTTGACTTTCAAACTTATGAACCAATAATCATGTTCTTGGTTGGAAAAAACTTTTTTCATGGCAAGACGTGGATTAACTCGTCCATTCCAAATGTAAACACCATCAATAATACGATAATCAAAGGGATCGCCTGCAATCAATTCCACTGTATTGGCATCGTTTTTGCAAACTTGCAGATAAAGGTGAAGGGTTTCGCCATCATAAGCATAAGCCATGTGGCTTTTGGGAAGATGATAAATGGCAGCTAAATTCATATTTGTAATAACCATTTCACAAATCCCGGGAATCGTCTTGCCCAAGCTTCTTCAGAATGGTTTGCTCCTTTTTCAATGATAAATTTTAAGTTATGAAAACCTTGTTTTCTTAATAGACGAAGAATGACTTTACTATCATGAACATAAAAATAATTTTCAAAAAGGTTTTTGGTTTCTTTTGATCCCACATCAAGGTATATTGATAAATTGGTTGGTAAAGTATTTCTTATTAATGTTTTTAAGTGGTTCGGTGAAAACCAAAATGCACTGGAAAAACAACCTATTTTCGAAAAAACGGAAGGATAAGTTAAACCGGCATATAAAGAAATTAATCCGCCCATTGAAGAACCTGCCATGTAATTAACATAGGAAGTTTTGTAGCGATTGTTGATTTCGGGAATTAGGGTGTTAACCAACCATTCTAAATATAATTTCCCTTCACCACCGACAACACCGCTTAAATCTTTTTTTTTCTTAAAGAAAGAAGCTTCCATTGACCATGGACTATATTCATTCAATCGATATTTACTGTCACAATCTATTCCGACAACAATTAAACTTCGGTTAAATTGTTGCAAAATGACATCCAAGGTTTGATGAACATTCCAAATTTTCCCATAAGCACTTGTTTTTGGGTCAAATAAATTATGACCATCATGCATATAAAGAACATCAAATTTTTGTTTGGAATTAAAGTAGTCAGTTGGTAAATAAACCCTAACCATCCGATTTCGGTGTAAAGTATCAATGGATACCTGAAAAAACTCAAGTTTGCTCATATCTATCCTCGATAAAATTATAACATAAGTTTTCATTATAAAGTACAGTGTTCATAAGAAACGGTTTCCATCTTTTTCTTATTTAAAAGGGATAGGGGAAATCAATTGACAAACATCAAAAATCCTAGTAAACTTGAAGATATGAAAAGAGGGTTATTATGACTTTTGACCGCCGTTTACGAGCTTATTCCATCGACTCATCTTTAGCGTTTACCTTGATGGTTGTTTGTATGATTGCTATTTACAACGTCAATCAAATTACTCCTTTGGGAAAGTTCTCGATTGCCATGGGCTGTTATTTCGCGGCCATGATTATACCTCATCTTTTTTCGCCCGGACAAACATTTGGAAAACGCGTGCAAAAATTAAAGATTGTGAAAAACTATCAGGAATTGGTTCCGAAAACTTTCATTATACCGAAACTATATTTATTAATTCTTCGCGAAATCGTTAAAGCCGCTCTGACTTTTTCCACATTTGGCCTCTATATTTTTGTGGCGGGAATTGTATCATCAGGACGGGAAGATGGAAGAACCATCCATGATTTTATTTTTAAAACAAGAGTAATTGCCCTAACCAAATATACATCCGACCGCATTGGTCTTTCTACAACAACATCGGCGGCTAACAGCTTAAAAGGATCTACTTATGATGATTAAAAAAACCTTTATTATCTTTCTTATTACTTTCATAAGTCTTTTATCAAGCGGTTGCGATCAAAAAAAGGATCCCCTTTTTGAAGCTTTTCCGCGCAATGATATTTATTATGAAGTTTTTGTTCGAAGCTTTTCGGACAGTGATGGTGATGGAATTGGGGATATCCAAGGAATAATTGAAAAATTAGATTATTTAGAAGCCCTGGGAGTAACCGGTTTATGGTTAATGCCCATTCACCCCAGTCCAAGTTATCATGGCTATGATATTACCGACTATTACGGTATCAATCCGGATTACGGTACTTTAGCTGATTTTAAAAATTTATTAAAAGAAACGGAAAAAAGAAACATCAAAATCATGTTGGACATGGTATTTAACCACACTTCCAATCGACATCCATGGTTTTTGGCGGCGCTTGCCAATGATGAAAAATATCGCGATTATTATACTTTTTCAACCCCTTCAACTGATCGAACCTTATTGGGCAGTTGGGGTCAAAACATTTGGCATCAACAAGATGACCAATATTATGTGGGCTATTTCTCACCGTCAATGCCAGATTTAAATTATTATAATACCGAAGTTCATGATGAAATTGAGGCTATTAGCAAATATTGGATTGATTTGGGAGTTGATGGTTTTAGATTGGATGCGGCCGCCCATTTCTATGGTATTAATGAGTATCAAGATAAGCGCTATGATGATTATGAAAATATCATTTTTTTACAACTCCTAAGAAAGCATGTTCGCGACCTTAATCCTTATTTTTATTTGACTGGTGAAATTTACATTACTGCCGAATCAATTGTTGCCCCTTATTTTAGAGGTTTGGACTCACCGTTAGACTTTCCCATTGCCTTAAAAGTCTCAACGATTGCCTCTTCCAACGGAAGTAGTACTTATGTCAATGGTTTAATGAAAATATATAGCGCCTATGAAAAACAAAATGCCGATTTTTTAAGTGCTCCGTTTTTATTTAATCATGATATGGATCGAATATCCGATCAATTTGGCCATGACCTCGAGAAGATGAAATTGGCAGCCGAAATGTTGCTTACTTTACCGGGTTCACCAATCCTCTATTATGGCGAAGAAGTCGGAATGAAAGGCGTGAAATCGAATGGGGAGTTAAGTGATGGCTTGGCCATTTGGGATGAAACGAGGCGCTTACCAATACCATTTGGTGATGCTTATCAAACCACTTGGTTTGCTGATGAGAATTTCCCAAGCGTCATTGCCAATCAAACCATTGACAATGTCAATGTTCAAATGACAAAAGAAGACTCTTTATTTAATACCTATAAAAAGATAATTGCCGTTCGAAAAGCTAATATTGCCCTTTATTATGGGAATAATATGAGTTTATATGAAAACAACAGTTATCAAATCCAAGGTTTTTATCGTGAATTTACTCACTTGGATTTTCACCAAAAAGTTCTTGTCATCCATAATTTATCAAGAAACCCGCAACCGATTGCCATGTTAGGTGATATCCTTTATTTGTCAAATACCGATGATTATACCAATGTAACCGAAATCCCTCCTAAATCAACAATCATTTTTGATGTAACGGAGGATGACAATGCTTAATATTTTTTTCCACAGTTTTTCTTTTTCTCATATTTTTGGTTTAAAGAAAGCACCTTTAAAAACATTCATTCTCTATTTCTTGTTTCTTGTTTTATTGATATCCTTTCCCCTAAATTACCAAATCATAAAAAACGATGGTTTTCGGGGTTTAAATACGGTTACCTATGAATTAAGAAAGGCCAATCCTAATTGGCTACCCGATCAATTACCAAGTGATATGGATATTTCGGAAACAGGTTTGCACTTTATTCAAGATCAAGAATATCAATTTTCGACAACGGTTGAAGATGTTATGTATACCGTCATCATCAATCCCAAGACATCTTTTGTTAATTTACAAAACACGATTGTTTTAGGTGTTAATGAAATCACTTATTATGACGCTCAAGGCCATTATTTAAAAGGGGATTATCAGCATGTTTCGGAAGTGGTGGATTTTGCTGAATTGAAAATCATGGAAAAAAGTCAAGCCGTTGATCTTTTCTTATCTTTGATTGATGGATCGGTTAGTCCATATACGGTTTTTTATTCGGTTTTTACAAATACTATCATTCAATTAGGAATGAACATCATACTGGTTATTATTTTAGCTTCGATCTTTTTGCTGATTCGCGTCAATTTTAAACCCGTTACAAATTTTTCTGACAACTTAAAAATCATCATATCATCAATGACTATCCCGGGCTTAATTAGTTTTTTGGTGGGGATTTTAGGTATTATGGAAATCAACTCCTTTTCGGTTGTATTATTCCAATTTTTAACACCTTTAATCGGAATGCTGGCGATTTACCGCGGCTCGAAAGAACAAGAGACGGCCTTAACCAAATAAAAAGTAATGTTAGTTTTTCTAACATCACTCTGAGCGTTGATAAAGTCAACGCTCTTTTTATTTAGTTAAAAAGGGGGACAAAAACACAAATAGTCATTACTTTCGTATCGAATAATCGTGTTTTTATATTTATTTGCTGCTGATGTGGGAAGAAAATAAAACCCCATTTTTGAAAATGAGGTTTGTCATCAGTCTGAGTAATGTTAGTTTTTCTAACATTACTTTTTTAAATTTAATGTTTTCTTTTCTTCAAGACTAAAACACCCAAACCCAGGATTGCTAAAGGAATAATGGAAGTTCCCCCAAAACATCCGCGTTTTGTTGGCAGTGGTTTATATCCTTGATAAAGGATTAACGTTTCATGTTCAAGAACACTGATGATTCCTCCCCCTAAGTAGGTCTTAATCGTTTCTTCACCAATTTTTGTACCATTGGCAACCAGGTTCCAACCTTCTTCACCTTCAGGCAATTTCAATTGTAAGAAATTACCGTTGTTGTGAATTACCAGAATTGTACCCCAAGTATCATTATTGGCATAATTGGAAATCGTATAGGCAATAATGCCTTGTTTATCTTCATAAACAAAATCAACATTATCGATTACTTCTTGCGCGGTTGCCATTCTAAAGGCGGGATGCGCCTTTCTTAATGCTATCAAGCCCTTGTAGTAATTGAAGACCGACATATTGATTTCTTCAGCTTTTAAATCCCAACGCAATTGATTGACACTATCCGGTGATTCATAGGAATTATGATCATAACCACCCGAAACGGCTGGCTTTGATCGCATAAACTCCACACCAGCATGCAAGAATGGGACTCCTTGCGAGGTTAAGACAATCGCATTGGCCTGTTTTTGCATTTCATCGATGTATTGTTTTTGCGCATAGGTTGTCGATAACTTAAGTTTATCATATAAAGTATTATTATCATGAGCACTGACATAATTGATTGTTTTCGTTGGGGCAGTGTGCCATGCCGTCTGATACGAAATATCCGTTAAATCAAGTCCTGGGAAGGCTACGCCCCCGACAATGCCATATTTGGTACGGTTAATTATTTTTGGCAATGTTCCGCCTTGAACAAATCCACCTTCAGCGGCTGTAAAAACGGAGCCCTTGATGCCATCGCGAATTTCATCATTAAAGGCACCAACATTCGGCATATCTTCAAGATTGACTTTATCGGCCGCGATACTTGGACTAAGAGGAGTTGATCCTCCATTCCAAGGTTCACCATAAATTAAGATGTTTTCATCAATGGCTTTTAAGGCTGTCACGATGGCGTTCATTGTTTCAACATCGTGTAATGCCATTAAATCAAAACGAAATCCCGAAATATTATATTCTGTCGCCCAGAAAACGGTTGAGTCGACCATGAATTTTCGCACCATGTAGCGTTCGGAAGCTGTTTCGTTTCCTGTTCCCGATCCGTTGGAGAAAGCACCAGTTGGCGTTAAACGGTGGAAATAACCTGGGATTATTAAGTTAAAATTGGAATCGGCACTTAAACCGGTATGATTGTAAACGACATCCATAATTAAACCAATGTCGTTTTTTGTGAAAGCATCGGTAACTTGTTTTAATTCGGTAACTCTTTTCGTTCCATCATAAGGATTGGAAGAATATGAGCCTTCCGGAACATTGAAGTTTAATGGCATGTAGCCCCAGTTAAATATGCCATTAGCTTGGTATTTTGGATCGTTGAGTTTTGATTCATCAACTACTCCAAAATCAAAGAAAGGAAGTAATTGGACATGAGTTATTCCTAATTCTTTAATGTGGTCAAAACCGGTGGTGACGTCTTCATAGGTTGTTCCTTCATCGATTAAACCTAAGAATTTACCGCGGTGTTCGGCTGGGCCATTCCAACTAGAATGAGCCGTTAAATCACGAACGTGGAGTTCATAAATAATGGCATCAGTCGCATTAACGATATTGTCAGGACGATGATTATAAGTAAATCCGTCCGGATTGGTTTGCGCGAAGTCAACAATCATCCCTCTTATGCCATTAACGCCTGCGCTTTTTGCATAAGGATCAATTGTTTCAAAGGTTCTTGCTCCATTAGTGATGGTATAAGTGTAATATTTACCATGTAAATTTTGGTTTGAAGAATATTTCCATGTTCCTTTCACATCCTTAATCATGGTATAGGTCGATGCTTTGGTGTCACTTCCACCTAAGGAAGCAGGAGTTCCTGTATCATAGATGTTGAGGGTAACCGAAGAAGAAATCGGGGCCCACAATCGGAAATTCGTGCTTGAATTATTGACAATTGCTCCTAAGTCATTGCCGTCATACCCAAAGGCTTGTTCGAAAGCTTCGGAATCATAAATGCCATCAAAAGTAACATCATATGTTTTTAAGCCGCTGGAAAATTGTGCTTTTAATTGGTATTTTTTGGAAAAATCCATGTCTTTAGCTAAGACAATTTTTCCGGTATTGTTTGTGGCTGTAATTGTTGTCGATAATAAGGTGCCATCTTCATACAACGATAAATCGCTTGCGGCAAGGCTGGCTGTTAAACGATAAGCAATTTCATTGGCTTTTGTGAAAAAAGCGGATTTGATTTTATCAGAACGATCCGGACCGTTGGGATCGGTTGTTGAATAACCCATTTTTTCATCTCCTTCAACAAAATAAACATGCAAAGTTCCACCTTCAACCGTTTCTGGGATTTGAATAAAACGATCGAAATCAATATCCTTTTCTGCCCAAGCCCCTCTTCGGAAGATTATTCCAATTTGAGAGATATTAGTGAATTTAGCTTCGGTTAAGTCAACCGTCGCTACAACTCCCCAATCATCTTTTACCAAAACATTTTCATTTTTGTCAAAGTCAACTTGTCCTCCGGCTCCAGCAAGTGGCCAAAGCCAAATGTTCCACCCCGTTTGATAATCATCGCCATAACGATAGTAGTGAATTTTAAGAGTGGAAACAGGACTTTCTACAGCTGCAAGGCTAACGGGAACAACCAATAGCAGTAATAAAAAAATCATAAGAATCCTTTTTTTCATATGCATCCTTTCGTTATATTATCTAAATAATATATGTTTATTTTACTACACAGTTAGTTTATTTTCAATTGCTTAACTTGTGTAATGGTTTCCACAAATGAAATCGTTTGCACAAACTTTTGAGTTAAAATCATGGAAATTAATTCCACATTTATGGAAACCATTACACAAATGAAATCGCTTGCAATAACAGAAGAAAGTGTTAAAATAATTATGTATGGGAAGTTTATGAAAGACTCTCTTTTATCTTTTTCAAGGAGGAAAAAATGAAGAAAAATCTGATCGTACTTTTTGTGTCAATTATTTCCCTATTTACTATCTTTTTTACAATTGATACGAAAATTAATGCTGCTGAAGCTACAGCAGCCGGCAAAGTGGTCTTCCATTACCAATTGTGGGATGGAGATTATTCAAGCTCTGGTTTATGGGCATGGGGAGTAGGAACCGGTGGAACACAAACACCAGTAACCAGCACTGTTACTGATGATTTTGGTGGAGTTTATGAAATTAACATTATGTCCGATGCCGATGATAAAATTGGTTTAATTCCAATTCGTAAGGACATTGGCTTAGATACTCGATGGGACTATCGTGAAACTCCCGATGGATATCACATTCAATTTGATGTGACCCCACTTAAAAATGGAACTGTTTCAGAAATTCATGCTTATTATTTCCAAGGGGGATATCAATCCGTTTATGTTGTTGATCAAACAAAAGTGAACGTTCTTGCGCTTTATTATGATCCATCCGGAACTTATGAAGAAAAACTTGGCGTTCATGCTTGGAATGGTTGGGAAAACTTTACAGAACCTGCTTGGGCAGCTCCTGCTGAAGTATTCTCCGATGGCTTTAAATCACCAGGAAATGTAAAAGGTGAAGTAGCTTTACTTCAATTTACTCCTGATGGCGTAAAAGACCCTCAATTTTTAATTTATGCCGGAAGCGATGCTACCAAGAAGCATGGTTCTTATGGCGACATTAAAGGCTTTAAAGATTTGACAGCCGGAACCGTAAAAGTTATCTATGTTTCGGGTGGAAGTGTTTATGTTGGTGCTGATCAAAGACAAACATTTGTTGACACTGCTTTCACATTTGACTTTATTCCATTCTCGGTTGCGACTTTAAATGGAACTTATGCGAAAGACCCGCGTGTTATTTTCGTTAAAACATCAATTGCTGTAAAAACAAAAGAAAAAGTCGGCGAAGAAACTTATTACATAAGTGAAGTAATCGGCCAAGAAATTGTTGTTACACCAAGTGAAGATGGATGGAAATTACCAACTGATTTACCAACCTATCCAACTTATACTCCGACTTCACTTCCAAGCACAGTTAAAGGAAAAGTTGTCTTCCATTATCAAAGATGGGGTGGCGATTATACTGGTACTGGGTTGTGGACTTGGGGTGCCGGAACAGATGGATCTAAAGACGGCGTTGCGATGGCCGGAGTTGATGATTTTGGTGCGGTTATGGAAATTTTAATCGATGATGATGCTGACAATACAGTTGGTATTATTCCAATCGGTGCCGACATTGGTGCTGATACTCGTTGGAATTATCGTGAAACTCCGGATGGCCAACACATCAATTTTGATGTAACGGCCATTAAAGCCGGAACGGTTGCGGAAATTCATGTATATTACTTCCAAGGTGGAGTTGGTCAATACTATGTTGCTGATCCAGCCAAAGCCAACGTTTTAGTATTATACTATGATCAAACAGGAACTTACGAAGAACATTTAGGCGTTCATGCGTGGGGCGGATGGGAAAACTTTACTGAACCAGGTTGGGCAGTACCAGCGGAAATCTTTACCAATGGTTTCAAATCACCGTTAGCAAGCCCTGTTCAAGGTAAAGCGGCCTTAATGCAATTTACTCCTGATGGCATTAAAGATCCAGGCTTATTGATTTATGCGGGATCTGATGAAACTAAGAAACATCCTTCTGGCAATATTGATGGTTTCAAAACCATGACGGCCGGACAAGTTAAAGTTGTTTATGTAACTGTTGAAACAATTTTCAACTCAAGAATCGCGTTTGCACCGGTAGCTTTTGGTGGCGAAGTAACCTTTGTTGATATTTATGATGATGTTGAATACACTCGTGATGTTATGGGTTTAGTCGACTTACTTGAAGAAGAATACTTTGTGTTAAAGCAAGGCGATACTGTTGTTCCGATTTTACAAATCGACTACAACTTTACAGCTGATGCAACCAATGAATTCGTTATTCAATTAGCCGAAGCTAATGCGTTAGATAGCACAAAAACTTACACTTTGAATTTTGATAATGGTCTTGAAGGTGATCAACAATTATTAGCTGATATCACTTTAGACTTAGATAATGAAAAACCAGTAATTACTTTAGTAGATCCTGATACGGCTATTACCGTTGAACTTGGTGCAAAATGGGATCAATCATTATTCCCAGTTTACCGTGTTACGGATAACCGTGATGCCAATTTAACAGCCAAAGTTTATGTGGCTCCTGGAAAAGGAACACTAGACACTAATAAAGTTGGAGATTATCCAATCGTGCTTGAAGTTATTGATGAATGGGGAAATGTCGGCCAATTAGAGTTTAATATTTCTGTTGTTGCTCCTGAAAAAGGTTGCTCAGCCAACAGCGCCAGTGCCATGGTTGGATTTGGATTATTAGGATTAGTATTCTTCTTTAGAAGAAGAAGATTTGCGTAAGCGGAAAGGAGATATAAAATGAAAAAAATACTAGCTATCATTTCCGTATTTGTCTTATTATTTGTTTTTGTAGGTTGCTCTGAACAAACAACAGCAACAACGGGAGAATTAATTAAATTTGATGAAACCCAAGTGAAGTCCCAAATCATTCGTGTTTGGATGGATGATAACGAAGGGGTTTATATGAATGAAATCATCCCAGCTTTTGAAAGATTAAATCCTGGCATTAAAGTTGAATTCCAACACATGGGAACAGTTGATATTCGTGAAAAATTGAAAACATATGGTAAATCAGGTAAAGGCGCCGATGTCTTCCAATTTCCACACGATCATATGGCGCAAGCAATCTTAGACGATTTAGTTTATGTTTTACCAAATGCCATGATGGATCGTTTAGAAGATCGGATTTTACCGGTTGCTTTAAACATTGCAACTTTATGCTATGATGATGAAACCGGAAGTTTTGAATGTGCGGCAAGCTCGGAACAACGTTTATTTGCCGTTCCAATTTCGATTGAATCCGTTACTATTTATTATAATAAAGACTTAGTTCAAGAAGCCGATCTACCAGCAACTTTTGAAGAATTCTTAGCTGATTCGGCTGCTTACCGGGCTGCCAATGAAGGAAAACGCTATTTTGCAACCGGTTCACACTGGGCGGATGCCTACTTCTTACAAGGAATCTATGGTTCATTTGGTTGGACTCCATTTGGTCCAAATCTAAATGATCCGACACAAGTTGGTTTTGAAGATCCAAAAGCTCTTCAAGCAATTGAATGGATGATTGATAACCTAAAACCTGAAGTTACCGGAACAGGAACTCATAACTCCATTAATGGTTCAACCTTGTTTGAAGAAGGTACTTTACCTTTCATTCTTACAGGTCCTTGGAATGTTCCTCAATATCTTGAAGCTGACATTGATTTAGGAAATATTACTTTACCGACGATCAATGGCGTTGCTCCAAAAACCTTTGCTGGTGCGCAAATGGTATCTGTTTACAAGTATTCCAAGAATGCTGATGCTGCCATGAAGTTTGTTGAATTCTTACAAACTGATGAAGCAGCGGAAATTCTATATCGTACTTCGGGCGATTGCCCGGCTTTAAAAGATGAAATTTTAACAACAATTGCAGGTGTCAAAGATGATGAATTGATTCAAGTTATGCTTGAACAATTGTCAACTTCCGTACCAATGCCAACGATTCCAGAAGTTACTTATTATTGGGGTCCAGCCGAATCCATGATGAGAAACATTTGGAATGCCGATGGTGTAATTGCGACAGAAGCATTTACGGCTGAAAAAGCTTATAAAGCCAGTCGAGATATGGCATCTTAATGAACAATAAGTGAAATAAGGTGGCCTTAATAGGCCACCTGTTTCATTACTAGGAGGTAAATAGTGAAAGGAAAAATTGTTCACATTCTAAAAGCCGTTGCTTCGGGAGTTATTTGGGGCTTAGGTCAAATTTTCAATCGTCAATACTGGAAAGCATTATTCTTTTTTGTTTTTTTTGCAATCCTTTTTTCGATTGAAATTGGCACAAGCCGTTATATTTCCGGCTATTCTCCTTATGAAAAAATACCAGGTGTTGATTTAAATCAAAACTTTGTCAATCGTTTTGTTAGTTCTTACAAAGCCGACGTCTTTGATGGGATGCCAGCAGTAGCATCGTTTGATACATTCTACAATGAGCATAAAGATAATGATTTTACACCTGAAGAGTTCATTCAATATTTAGCAATCAATATCAAAGATGGCAGTAAAGTAAAATACTATGTTTTGGCTGAAGAATTACAAGCTTCGGAAGCAAACAAGGGCAAGGATCGTCTAACTGATTTAATCCCGAACGAAGACGATGATGCGATTAATACATTGACGGGCTTTAATGTCATTTTTACAACTTATCAAGATGTTGATGGCGATGAATATTATAAATATAATCAAGGGACGTCTACCGACCCAAGCTTTGTTTATATTAATGCCAATGATGAAAATGACATATTAACAGCTAATGATATTGCGACTTTTGATCAACTCGATCGTCCGGGAAATATCTATGTTAATAGTACTTATACCAAGTTTTACAACGAAGTCTCAATTAATAAAAATGGGGATTTAACAACGCTTCGCTATGACAATATTATTGATAATACGGATCGCATTTTAAAAAGTGATGCAGAAGCAAGCGATTTAACCAAAATACCGAAAATTACCGATGCTTTATATTATAGCGATACTACTGTTTATGGCTACTTTAATCCGGAAGGTCGGGGTGGAAAGTATCGTTCCACTGCTTTTTCGGCTTATGTATCTCAATATTTTGTCGATTTTCAAAGTTTATATAAAACCAACACTCCTGAAGATTTTGCGAAGTTCAAATTGCGTATTTATTTTGAAATAAATCCAGACATTAAAATGAGTTTTGAAGAAACTTATGATAACTTCTTTAATGATCGAGCTGGTTTCTTTATTAAAGGAATTTGGTCAATATTCACTTTAGGTACGGCGGCCAAAAACGATTTTTATCAAATCGATAAATTATCAACTGCAATTGATGTTTCGGATATTGGTGATTCCGTTTTAACGAACTTGCCAATTAAAGGACACATTTCTTCGGACTTACTAATTAGAGGTTTAATTTCCACATTATTACTTTTCTACTTCGTCATTGTCTATGTTTGGAATATTCATGATGCTTTTAAAACAAGTAAACAATATTCGGAAGATAAGATCTTTGTGAAAGACAAAGAATACTTTAAGAAGATGTATGAATCTTCCTTTGAATACATTGTCTTATTACCGGCTTTGTTTGTTTTAACCTTTATCTCCATCATGCCAATTTTATTTGGTTTCTTAATCGCTTTTACTTCCTATAACGGTAATATGGCCGATGTTGGTTTGTTTGACTGGGTTGGTTTTAAAAATTTTGTTCTCATCTTTAATTTTGGAGCCAATGTTGGTATTCCATTTGGTCAAATCTTCTGGAGAGTGTTCTCCTGGACGGTTATTTGGGCTATTTTCTCGACGGCAACCTGTTTCTTTGGGGGCTTTTTCCAAGCGGTTATCATTAATTCGGAGCGAGTTCCGCTTAAAAAGTTTTGGCGAACATTGCTCATCTTACCTTGGGCGGTTCCCGCGATAATCTCGCAAATGGTTTTCGCAAACTTCTTTAATGAAAGTGGTGTCGTTAATGCCTTTTTACAAAAACTAGGCGTTTACAAAATCTTAAATGATTGGGGAATGCTTGGCCAAACGATTGAAGAATTCTTAACGGGAACGTTGCCAAAATTGTTCTATTTAGGAAATGAAAACATTCAATGGTTTACTAATCCTCACAATCCTTGGTTTGTGCGCATTGTATTGATTGTCGTTAATATTTGGCTTGGTTTCCCATATTTCATGGCTTTAATGACAGGGATTATGGTCGGAATCG
>JBFXGS010000029.1:0-15275 GCA_050177775.1 Bacilli bacterium
TCCGATCTTTATGCTTTTTGGAAGAAATATTAATCGCTATTATTGGAAGTACAGTATATATTTTTTGGTGGGGATTGCTGCTCTCATTGCCGTTGATATTTATCAACTTAATATTCCGGATATTATCGGGCAGATTATTGATGGATTACGTTATCAAACCCTAACGAAAATGCAATTGTCATCATTCATGCAAGAACTGATGATTATTGTTGCCATTATGTTTGTGGGCCGTTTTTTGTGGCGAATCTGCATTTTTGGGAATGGGATTAGAATTGAAACGGACCTTCGCAAACGCATGTTTTCGCATTCCTTACAATTATCGCAATCCTATTATCAACACCATAAAACAGGAGCGTTAATGGCGCTTTACACCAATGACTTACAAACGGTGCGCGCAACCTTTGGCCAAGGAACCATTATGTTGGTGGATGCCATCTTTTTAGGATTCTTAGCCTTTTCCAAAATGTGGCAAATGGATATTACTTTAACGCTGATATCTTCGATTCCGTTGTTAATTCTTGCTTTGTGTGGACGAATTATCGGCAAGTACATGAGCAAAAAATTTGCAGCTCGTCAAAAAGCGTTTGCGAATATGTCGGATTTTACCCAAGAATCAATTTCGGGAATTTCGGTTGTGAAAGCTTTTGTGAAAGAAGCCAAAGAACTAATGGCTTTTGGAAAAATCAATAAAGAAAATCATGACCGCAATTTAGAGTTTGTGAAAGCAGGAGTATTGCTGCAAACTTTGATTGGCGCATTGATTGCTTCCATTATCGTTATCATTATGGGTTATGGCGGCTACTTAGTATATCAAGCGCAACTTAATCAAACTTTAGATTTTACCGTCGGTGATTTAACAAAATATATTTCTTATTTTGGAACCTTAACTTGGCCGATGATGGCGATTGCGCAATTAATCAATCTTCGTAGCCAAGCCAAAGCCTCACTTAAACGAATTGATGGCTTGTTAAATGAGACCGTCGAAATTAAGGATGATAATCCCACTATTCTTGAGGAAATCAAAGGGAAAATTGCTTTTCAAAACTTATCATTTAAGTACCCACAAACCGAGAAATTGGTTTTAGATAACATTTCCTTCACCGTTGATATTGGCGACAAAATCGGCATAATTGGCCGAACTGGTTGTGGAAAGACGACACTCGTTGATTTACTGCTTCGGTTATATAATTTAGAACCAAATCAGATTTTGATTGATGATGTTGACATCATGAAATTATCTATTTTCCAAGTAAGGGATGCGATTGCGTATGTTCCTCAAGATAACTTTTTGTTTTCCGATACCATTGAAAACAACATCAATTTTGCTTTTAAGGAAAAAGATCAAGAGAAAATCAAAAACGCCGCTTTGATGGCCGATTTAGACAGCAATGTTCAAGAGTTTAAAGAAGGTTATCAAACTATTTTGGGGGAAAGAGGCGTGACCATTTCCGGTGGGCAAAAGCAACGCACCGCCATCGCCAGAGCTTTGATGAAAGATGCGCCGATTTTAATATTAGATGATTCTGTTTCGGCGGTTGACACCAAAACCGAAGAAATCATTTTAAGCAATATTAGCAAAATTCGCGAAGGGAAAACGACGATTTTAATTGCTCACCGTATTTCCACAATCAAATCGATGGATAAAATCGCCCTCATTGATGAAGGAAAACTGATCGGTTTTGGAACCCATGATCAATTATTGAAAACCAATGTAATGTACAAACAAATGGTTAATTTACAGAAACTTGAAGATGAAGTCGGAGGTGAGATTGATGGATGAGCAAGAAACAAAAGTCAATTTAACCGATAAGAAAATCATCAAACGGCTTTTGAATTATGCGAAAAACCACAAAAAAGCTTTTGCCATCTCGGTACTACTCATGATATTTGCCGTCGGGATTGATTTGGTTTTGCCCATATTAATCGGCACTGCATCAAAAATCTTAGGCAGTGATGTCATAAAATTTGATCAGATTATTGGGATTGTGACCATTTATGGCGTTTTATTAATTATCATGTTCATTATTCAGTTTTACCAAGCGATGACCTTGCAAAAAGCTGGACAAAAGATTATTTATGAAGTTCGTGAACAAGTTTTCACGCACATTGAAAAATATTCAATTGCGCAAATCAACCACATTCCGGTGGGAAAATTAGTGACTCGGGTAACCAATGATACGAACACTTTAAACGAAATGTACACCAGTGTCATCATCAATCTTTTAAAAGACTCCTTTACCATTATTGGTGTATTAGTTGCGATGTTTTTTGTTGATGTCACCTTAAGTTTGTATGTTTTGGCTATTTGTCCGATTATCGTTCTTATTTCCTTCATCTTCAGAAAATATTCCAGGGAAGCATATCGTGAAGTGCGAAGCAATGTTGCCAATGTCAATGCCTTCTTATCCGAGAACATTTCCGGGATGAAAGTAACCCAAGTGTTTAATCAAGAAAAAAAGAAATTAAACGAATTTCAAGAGAAGAACAACCAATTAAAAAAGAGTTCTTTAAAAGAAATCTTTATTTTTGGGATTTTCCGCCCGGCCATTTATGTTTTGTACATTGCAACGGTTATTCTGGTTCTTTGGTTTGGCAGTAATAATGTTATTTTACAAGCGGGTTTAACGTTTGAAATAATCATCATTTTCCACCAATACATTGATCGCTTATTTAACCCGATTCAACAACTTGCGGAGCAGTTCAATATTTTACAATCGGCTTTTGCCGCTTCTGAAAAAATCTTTGAGGTGCTTGATAAACAACCGGAAATAGTTGATGAACCCGATGCCGTCGAATTAACCGATGTGAAAGGCGAAATTGAATTTAAAAATGTTTGGTTCAGTTATCTTCCCGATGAGTGGATTTTAAAAGATGTCTCCTTTAAAATTCAAGCCAATGAAACAGTTGCGTTCGTCGGAGCAACGGGCAGTGGGAAAACAACCATTTTATCCTTAATTGTTCGCAATTATGATATTCAAAAAGGCCAAATATTGATTGATGGCATTGATATTCGTAAAATAAAAATTGCGTCTTTACGTTCACAAATTGGCCAAATGTTGCAAGATGTTTTCTTGTTCAGCGGAACGATTGCTTCAAACATCAGAATGCGCGAAGATAAGATCACGGATGATGATGTAAGACAGGCTTGTGAATATGTCAACGCTGATAAATTCATCGCCAGTCTTCCTAATGGCTATCAAGAAGAAGTAAGGGAACGGGGAAATAACTTTTCATCAGGACAAAGGCAGTTGCTTTCGTTTGCCAGAACGATGGCGCATAAGCCCAAAGTCATGATTCTTGATGAAGCAACGGCCAACATCGATACGGAAACCGAAGTGTTGATCCAAGATTCCTTACAAAAGATGATGAATGTGGGAACAATGCTCGTTGTGGCTCACCGTCTTTCTACAATTCAACATGCCGATAAAATTATCGTTTTACAAAAAGGCGTTATTATCGAGGAGGGAAATCACCAAACGCTTCTTAAAAAACGGGGACAGTACTATAAATTATACAAATTACAATATCAAAACAAATAAAAAGAGCGTTGACTTTGACAACGCTCTCAGCAATCATAGTGATATGATTGCTTTTTACTTATAACTGCACTTCATCTAAATTTGTTAATTGAATCGTTAATTGTTTGGCTTCAATCTTTTTGATCATGGCCACTAATTGGCGATTGATCGGCGCATCAATCCCGATTTCATCGGCTTTTTTCACAATATAGCCATTAAAATAGTCAATCTCGGTCAATTGACCGCGTTCTAAAGATTGCAGACTTGATGATTTTAAATGACGGTATTTATGGCCGACAACGGAAATGACTAAATTAGCTTTAAAACGACTCCAAGTCGTTTTGTCATCAATTAGTTTATAGTAATTAAGCTTTCCGGCATAAGGGGGAACATTAATATTCAGTCCTTTCGCAACATTCATCGCTTCTTTGATGATACCTATGAAAATGGCGCGCGCTTTCTTTATTTTAAGCATCTCTCCTAATTTTAGTCCACAAATGGCCCCCAGGGAAGTAATGCAAGAATTAATGATTAATTTAGAGTAGAGTTCTTCAAAAATATTATCGGAAATAATGGTTGGAAAGACTTTGTTTAACATTTCTTGAACAATTGACAAATTGGGTTTGTTCTCTTTATCGATACTACCGATGATGAATTCACCATGGCTGGTAATTAATAAACTTCCGCGCTCTAACATGGTGGCACCAAAACCAATAACACAACCGACGGTTCGTTTTGGACCGACAATGGCCGCTAAATCATCGGTGCAAATGCCGTTTTGCATGGACACGACCAAGGATTTCTCATGAATAAAGGTGAGTAATTTTCTGGCAACCTTGGGCATATCATAAGCTTTTGTGGCAATAAAAACAACATCAAACAACCCTTTTAACTCCGGGACTTTGGCGACAGCCTTCATTACTACTTCGTGGTTTCCAAGCACTCCGGATATTTTAATGCCTTTTGTTCTGATTTGTTCGGCGACTTCTTCACGATTGGCAACAATGGTTACATCGTAACCAGCTAATGCCATAAAAGCCGCGGTATTTCCGCCAATTGCTCCTGCTCCGACCATTAAAACTCGTAAATTTTTGTTCATGTCGTTTTACCTGCCTTGTGAGAATTATATACTAAAAAGCGAATGTTGTCAAAAAAAAAGAACCGGAAAAACCGGTTCTTAAAAAGTTCGATTAAGCGGCAACAAACAATTCACTTATGAATTGGGAGACAAGCAAATTAATAGTCCATGGGTGAACTTCATTTGTGACCAAATTTGAATAATCGTTGTAAGTGTCTGTTTGTTCAGTGGTAGGCGATTCAATGCCCTGATATCGCCCCGTCATAAAAGTTAATTGAGCATTTCGAAAATCATTGACTGCACTTGTATCTAATACTTCAATTGTTTTCATTTGCGCAATACCGTCATTGTACAAAGTATCTATTTGGGTGATAGTGTCAGTAAGGAAAATGTTATCGGAATAAGTATAGCAGATATCCCATAATTGATGATGAAGTTCCCAATCAGGGATAAAACCAATCATAAAGCTTACATATTCATATAATCTATCTGAAGCGATGGTTTGCGCATCAAATAAAGCTACTTTTTCGGGATCTTCAACAAACGCTCCGAGTAAAGCATCATATCCCGCACCATAGGCAGCTTCCACATCTTCTGGAGTTGTCGCATTATATATATTGTTGGTGTGCGAAACAAGCAGAGAAGCAAGGGCGGTAATGGAATCAGCCGTAGCCGTAGCGATAAGCTCATCATGATAATATTTCAAGTCATAAGCACGATTATACTTTGTTAACTTCAAACTGTCCAATGCTAATGGGTTCATGAAAGTATAGAATTTTAGGCTTGCATAATCTAATGATGCGGTATCAACTGCTTGATTAAACATTGCTTGAACTAAAGCGTAAGCTTGTTCCAAACCCGGGATATCGGCATCAGCAGCCACTAAATGATAATAATTATAGGAAACAGTGATTTCTTCCATTTGTTCAATCTTCTCTTGCTCAAGGGCTAGCTGATCAATTAAACCAGTATGAGTGAAGAATAACATTAAGGCATCAAGCGGAGCAGGAGCATTTTGAATGGCCAAACGACCATTATCATAAATACTTTCTAATTCTGTTGGAATATAAGTTAAAGAGTAAGTTGCCCAATAATAGAAGTTATCATATTGTCCTAACAATTCTTCGTAATAATAAGATAACTCAGACTCATCAATCACAAATTGAATAAGGTTCATTTTTCCAAGGGCGACTTGATAGAACGAATTGGCTTCTTCGGCGGTTGTAGCGTGTTCAATCATTGGTTGATAACTGATATAAATATTCTTTAAAGGATAGTAATAATCCCAATCAGCATATAAACTATAGAAATAATTGTAAATGTACATACTTAATTGTTCAACTAGCTTATCCTTTAATTCTTCAAGATTGTATTTTACAAAATCACGAAGATACAATTCACTGATTGTCGTGTGAGCTTGATAAGCAATTGTCCAAGCTTCATCAGAGTCGGTCGCAGCTTCGATTTCTAATATGAAAGCAGCAATCTCTGCTTGCATTAAAGCTAAACTTTCGGAAGTAGCATTAAGCAGTAAATGGTTTACGCCATTGAAAACATAGTTCTTTCCATCGGCAATAGCGACTTTCAAATCATCTCTCCATAATGAACTAATATAATCATAGAAAGAATCAACGGCAAAGTTGACATCGCCCAAAACAATGGCATGGCTTATTCCGGCAAGACAATCTAAATAAGCTTGTTCGACAAGCGGAACATTCTCATCTAAAACGGTGCTTGCGAAATCCTCTTTATATTGTAGGGCAAGAGCAGTTTTCTCTAATTGATATTGAGCCATCAGCATTTGTTTTAAATTGCTTGTAAAGGTTGTGTAATAATTAAACATGTCGGAAGGATTGGTTGTTCCTTCAATATTAGGTAATACCGCAAAATACATATCCGAGAAAGCAACCGGTATTTCCATCAAATAAGCATCGATATCATTGAAAATGGTATGAACTTGAGCGATTAAGTACTCTTTGAAAGGTCCAACCTTGTTCGGATCGACTTCAAATGGTTTATTAATCATATCCATGATTGTTTGACATGCCGCATAAGCACCTTGTAAAGTCGTGGCTTCAAAAATCATGTATTTGTTTTGAACAACAATCATTGATAATTGATCAGCGAAACTTGGGTCTAGTGAAACTTGATAAACATACGACCAAACAAATTCATACAATTTGTTCATGCAATCAAATTTCGCATGCTTTAACGCGAGCTTATCATAATCAGGAACATAAGTAGCATAAAGAGCATTAAAGAAATCACTGGTTCGATTTTGCATTGCGCTGTATTCAGTTAAGACATTAATATCAGCTACAAATGCATCAAACAAAACATTCATGGCGATAATACTCTCAGCGGTAGCGGTTTCTAAGTAACTATCTAAACTGCTTCGTCCATCATTTATGAAAGATAAGCGTTGGTATTTGATGGGGTCAGATCCAAGACCATTTCCAAAACCAACGAAATCATAAAGGATATTTTCCATAACCCAACGATCCACGGCTTGATTCATGAAGACAACGGATTCGTCGTATTTTGTTTGTAAAGCTGGTAAATCAGCATCATAAATTAAACTTGCGAAATAATAAAATTGTCCTAATAATTGCGCTAATTTTTCGTTGCGGAACCCATCAACAGCTAAAGCTTCCAGGCCTTCAATATAAGGTTTAGCGATGTTGTAAAGTTCCAGAACATTAGTTGTTGAGTTAAAGAAGGCAACAAAAGCATCAAAATTAGCTTGGAAGTTTTCAGGAAGCGGATCAACAGTAGTAATAATCACTTCATGAAGTTCATTGGCTTGTTGCATTATCGTTTTCTTCATTTGGGTTAATGGATATTCACCGGCTGTTAAATCAACAAGTTGTACTTTCGCATACCATTCATTGTAAAGCGGTTCAATGGCTTCAACAGTAAGAACATTTTCGATTAATCCTGAAAATTGATAATGTAATCCCCATACTTGATCCATAATGTCTGGAGGAAGTAATTGGCCTAAATAATAGGTTAAGTCATACATTTTGGTTATGGCTTGATCTTTAGCAATCATTAATTGTTCTTTGATTGGATCAAGAACATAAGCCGCTTTTAGCGCTTGATAAGCATTAAAGTAATTGGTTTCCGCAATTTGTTCATCGGCACTGGCTTCAATAATAGGGACATTAGCATCAACCACGGCTTGCATGGCCACGATGCTATCTGCCGAAGCGGTTTGTGAGAACAAATTAAATTCCCATAATAAATTTTCGATTAAATCAGCGATTAATAGTTTTAAAGAATCGAATTGTAAGTATTGTAGGCAATCCCATTCAAATTGATTAACGATGTCCATATAAGCCCAAAAATCATGAGTTTGGTTAATTTCATTTAGGGCTTCTACATGTAATTGCCATAATAAAGCCAAGTCTTCGTCAATGACAATAGCCGCAAAATGTGCTTGCAATTCTATTAAACGGGTATAGGCTGCAATTCTTGCAATTTCCGTAACGGCTTCTTGAATTTGCAAGTAGCCAGCGACAAAGACATCAACCATCAACATCGGATTAACTTGAGCCTTAATTAAATCAATAAGCGTTTGGGTTTGCAATTGAATATCAGGGTTGTCACCGATAATCTGTTTAGCGTTATTGATAAATTGATTTAATTGATTGATTAATTGCGTTGGTAATTCATCAACATTTGGTTGCCAAGAAAGTGGTAAAGCTTTAAAAGCAGCAATCGCTTGATTATAAAGCAATTCCACATCAGCAAGCGTTGTGGCTTGTTCAATCAACATCTTGTGTTGGTTGAAGGTATCTTCTAAAAGATCATAATCACTTGGCGAACCTAAGTAAGACGGCAAAGTGTTCATGAAGAATGTTAAAACATCAATTTGGAATTCTTTTTGTCTTTCTAATTCGGCTTTCGCAGGATCAAAAACATAAGCAGCATCAATTTTACCAAAGTAAGCATTGAAGATGACAGTTATTTGTTCCGATGAAATAGCGGAATTAAGTAATGCGGCTTCGGTATCAAAAATAGCTTGCATAGCTGTAATACTATCAGGTGTTGCGTATTTTAATTTACCTTCCAAATATTCCATCATTTGATCAATGCGATAGAATTTTTCTTGTGCTAATTGATCAATTTCAAATGGGAACGTGTGAATCTTTGGAATCTCCATTTGCAATAAATCCATCAATTCCACAATGGTAGTTGCGGCATTAATCTTCGTCTTAATTGAATCAACTAAAGAATTGAAAGCAAGAACGGATTCCGGTTTCGCAAAATTAATTTCTTCTCGTGCCGCTGCGGTTTGGTTAACCATATCGATGGCAGCCGCTTTTGTATCGGCTAGCGGTAACTCAATAGTAGTAAGTCCCGGGTCAGAAAGGGTTACTTCCATTGAAATTTGTCCGGTCATCATTGTTCCGTCTTCCATCTTGGCCTCGATGTTGAAAGCAATAACTAATTTATAAGCATCAAGGTCCAAATAGCAATGGTTAGAAAGAACGGTCATTCCCCCACCCATATTCATATCATCGACGACCATCATTAATTCTTGTTGTGTTAACGGATAATCATAAATATTGACGCCTTCGCGTTTCACAAACTTGAAAGGATTAATGAATCCAAATGGGAATTCTTGTTGATAATTGCCACTCCAACTATCAATGAGCCATTGACCGTTTTCTTCATTGCGTTCAAGACTATAAACTCTTCCATATAAATACGTTAAGAATTCTTCGCGATAGAATGTTTCTTCAGGGTTAATAACACCATTTTGGAAAGTTTTTTCAAAACTTTCTTCATAAGTATAAATAATTCCCGCTTCTTCATAGACTTTAAAATCAAAATTATTTTCAAATCTTCCCGCCATATTTCCCCAAACAATATCCGCAACCATTATACTACTTGCGGTAAAATTGGTTGTTGCAGGAATAGCTAAGAATGTTTGGATTGGTTCATAATTGGTTATCCATCTTGCATAAAGAGTAATATCCTTGGTAACAGGAGTGGCATTAGTAAATTTCCCGTCATTAACGGTATCACCGGTCCACCAACCATCAAAGATATAACCTTCTTTTGTACAAAGAGGAAGAGAAATAGTGGAACCTTTTTCAATGTTTGCAAGAGTTGCCGGTGTTCCTTCCGGTAAAGTACCACCTTTAGTATCAAAAGTTACATTAAGAAGAATTGGGGCTACGGATTCGCCACTAGCTTTATAGGTCGTTTTAACGCCGTTAATAACCCAATATCCATCTTCCGAAATACCGATTGTTGGAGTAACGCCATCTTCACCATCGGCTCCATCGGCTCCGTCTGCACCGGCAGGTCCCCTCAGAGCACTTAGGGCAATCAAGTTGGTCCATGTGGTATCGCCAACATATTGCCATTGAATATACTCAGCAGTAACTTGGAATGTTACTTGTTTTCCATCTGTTCCGTTAGTTCCGTTGGTTCCGGCCGGTCCGGTCGCACCGGTTAATCCGACTAAGTCAGCGGTTGCTAATAAATTAGTCCATGTTGCATCACCAACATATTGCCATTGGATAAATCCGTCTTCAACCCTAAAAGCTGTTGGTTTGCCATCGGTTCCGTTGGTACCATTGGAGCCGGTAGCACCCGTGGCTCCCATCAGGGCAGATAAAGCAATTAAATTGGTCCAAGTTGTATCACCTTCGTATTGCCATTGAATATAGCCTTCTTCAACACGAAGCAAAACAGCTTTTCCATTTTCTCCTGGATCACCTTTTTCACCAGAAATGGAAATCGTAAACGTCGTCGCCGCATTTAAATAACTGACGGCGATGGTGTGCGTTCCTTCTGTTTGGAATTTAGCCAAGTCGTCGGCGCTTATCATACTTTCATTTAGTGGCACAAAACTGAAAGTTCCATCCGACATTGTTACTTTTACATCTAAGTCAGAGAGTTGAAAACCTTGATCAAATTCGGTTTCATCACTAACGACTTCGATGGAAGATACAATATTTTTGGGTTCGAAGCATCCAACGAGGAAGGCACTAACCAAGAATAATGATAGGAAGAGAAATACTTTTTTCACATATACCTCCTAAAAAAATATTTATATCAGATTAATGGGCGGTAAAATTGCCCAATATCCCAATATTATTCTACCACTTCAAGCGAAACTGTCAATTAATTTTTTTTGCAAGCTTTTCACTGTTTTGGCGGTGTTTTTAAAAAGATATTTATAAAAAAGCCTCGTTATGGTATAATGTCTTAAGATAAAATGGATGAGGTTTTTTGTGAAAATAGGACGGATGGATATCAAAGGCAAGATTGCGTTAGCCCCTTTAGCTGGTTATACGAATTTGGCTTACCGAACGATAATGAAAGAACATGGAGCCGATTTAGTCTTTTCAGAGATGATTAGTGCCAAAGGATTAATCTATGAAAGCGATAAAACATGGGAATTAGCCGCGATTGATGAACAGGAACATCCCGTTGCTATTCAAATATTCGGTGGCGATTTAGAATCCATGGTGAAAGCCGCGCAATTAATAGATCAAAAAACTAATGCCGACATCATTGATATAAACATGGGTTGTCCGGTTCGCAAGGTTTTAAAAGCAGAAGGCGGTTGCTTTTTATTATCGGACACGAACCGCATAGAAACAATTGTTCGGGAAATTGTCCAACATGTAAAAAAGCCGGTAAGTGTTAAAATGCGCGCCGGGTTAACGCATCAAACCATAAATGGGGTTGAAAACGCCCAAGCCATCGAAAGAGCCGGGGCATCGTTAATAACCATCCACGGTCGGACCCAATCCGACATGTATACGGGAAAAGTTCGCTTGGATTATATCAAAGCTATCAAACATGCGGTCTCTATTCCCGTCATCGGAAATGGCGATATTCGAAGCATTGAAGATGCAAAAGCGATGCTTGATGAAACCAAAGTTGATATGATTATGGTTGGAAGAGGAAGCTTAGGAAATCCGTGGTTAATTCGCGATTTAGCGAATTACTTTAAAGGATTATCCGGTTTACCAAAACCGACTCCGGAAGAAAAAGTCGCGATGTGTAAATATCATTTTGATAAACTGTTAATGATCAAACCGGAACATCGAGCCATTTTAGAAATGCGCAGTTTAGCGGCTTGGTATGTGAAGGGAATTTACCATAGCAAGGATTTTCGCAAGCAACTTAATGAAATTACCAGAAAGGATCAATTATTTAATTTATTAGATAATTTATTGATAAAATAATGAAAACTTATGCAATGAAAGAAATCAATAATGAATTGTATGTGGGCGAAGTAGCTTTATCCAAACTGGCAAAAGAACATCCCACGCCATTATATGTGTATGATGAAGCGGGAATTGAAGATAAGATTAATCAATTCCAAACCCATTTTGTCAGTAATCACTTTGTTTGTGAAACCGTTTATGCCTCAAAAGCCTTCTTAGCCCCTTATCTGTGTGATATGTTGCAAAAAGCGGGATTTTGGATTGATGCGGTATCGCTGGGGGATTTGTATTTAATTAAAAAAAGCCGTTTTCCGATAGAGCGAGTGGTTTTTCACGGCAATAACAAATCCGATGAAGAGCTAAAAATGGCGATTGATGATCACGTCGGTTTGATTGTTGTTGACAATCTTAACGAGTTAAAACGTTTAATCAAACTTGTTGAAAAAGTAAAAGTTCCTGTTCGTACCCTCTTTCGCGTCAACCCGGGCATTTCTGCTCACACTCATGCCTATATTGAAACAGCTTTGCTGTCTTCTAAATTTGGAGAATCGATTTATGACTTTGATAAGATGAAGGAAATAGCAAAGCTTTACCAAAGCACTCCTAATTTGCAATTGTTAGGATTTCATGCTCATATTGGTTCACAGATTAATACACCTTCTTCCTTTACCAAATCGGCGAAAACGATGCTTGATTTTGTTGAGAAGTTTCAAAACGAAACTTCTTTAAAAGTTTCGGTTTTAAATTTGGGGGGTGGCTTTGGTATCAAGTATTTAGATTCCGACCAAGAAATAAATTTACCGATCATGCTTAAAAAACTAGTCAAAACCGTTGAAAAAACTATTAAAGACAAACCCATTCATCTTGATATGTTAATGATTGAACCGGGACGGAGTATTGTTGGTGATTCAGGATTTACTCTTTACCGGTGTGGCGGTGTAAAACACACTTTTGGTGGTAAAAACTACTTGTTCATCGATGGCGGAATGGCGGATAATATTCGGCCGGCCCTCTATCAAGCCAAATATACGGTTAATGTGGCTAATCGATTCCATCAAGAAATTAACAATGATACTCCTTGTTATGATGTTGTCGGAAAATGTTGTGAATCGGGAGATATTATTGCGAAAGATGTAAAAATTTCCGCAGTTCAAGAAGGAGATACGATGATTGTCTTTTCAACCGGAGCATATTGTTATTCCATGTCCATGAACTATAATGGTTTAACAAGAGGCGAAGTTGTTTTTGTAAAAGATCATCAAGTCAAGGTCGTGATTGCGAAAGAATCACTTGACCATCTTGTTTCCACATGCGTTTTTGGAGGGCCCCATGAAAATCTTTGATACTCACAGCGATATGCTCTATGATTTATATACCAAGCAAAAGCAAGGGAAAGAAAACCGGTTTGCACTTTACCATGCTCCCCAGTTACGAGCTTCTAGTTTAACGGGGGCACTATGGACGATGTATTCGCCCGATGATTTTGATCTTGTGGAATCAATCAAAATCGCTTTAAATGAAATTGATATGTCGTTAATTCCTAATTTTCAAGTCATGTTAGGACTGGAAGGGCTCCGTAATTTGCCTAAATATGAAGATATAAAACTGGTTTATGACTTAGGAATCAGGCATGCGATGCTGACTTGGAATGAAGAAAATCAATATGCCACGGGGGTTGCCGGTGATAAAAACCGCGGGTTAATGCCGGAAGGCAAACAATTGCTTTCCTTGATGGAACAACTTGATATGATTATTGATGTTGCTCATTTAAATGAAAAAAGCTTTTTTGATGTTCTTGCTTTCACAAACAAAAATATTATCTTTTCCCATGGCAATGTGAAAAGTGTTTGCGATCATCGCCGCAATTTAACGAAAGAACAATTGGTGGCTTTAAGAAAAGCCGATGGATTATTTGGATTAACATTAGCGAACAATTTTGTTTCACCCAATAAAGACGAGCAAGATCTTGATCATTTGCTTAATCACTTGGAAGCGGCGATTGCTATTATGGATATCGACCATGTCATGTTTGGTTTTGATTTTATGGATTATTTAAGTGAATTCCCGAATTCCAATATTGCCGATTTACCGGATGCTTCAAAAACATCCCGACTAATTGAAAAAATGCAAAAAAGAGGATATCGTCCCGAAGAAATCGAAAAAATTTGCTATGACAACTTTTTTAATCGCTTTCATCGTCATATTCATCATTTCGAGGTAAAATCATGATTGAAAAATTAAATGCTTTATTACAAGAAGCCGTCGATGAAGGGATTTTTCCCGGTGTCAATTATTGTTTAATTGCCGATCAAGTTTATTTTGGAAGTTTGGGAAAAAGAAGTTTATTTCCCGAAGTTGAAGAAAATTGCCTCGATACCATTTATGATTTAGCATCGGTCAGTAAAGTTGTGAGTACCACAACTTGCATAATGATGCTGCTTGAACAAGGAAAATTAAGATTATATGATCAAGTAGCGAAATATTTACCTTTGTTCCGCCATCAAGATATTGTTGTTTGGGATTTATTAACCCATACTTCGGGTTTACAAGCCGACATTCCACGAGCATCAAAATTGGTCAGCCGAGAAGAAGCTTTAGAAAAAATCTTTGCTTGTGATCCGATTTATCCTAAAAACTCCAAAATCGTTTATTCCGATATTGGTTTTATTCTGTTAGGGATGGTTGTGGAAAGCATCTCGAAAATGCCTTTAAACGAATTTGCTCGCTTAAATATTTTTGAACCTTTAGAAATGATTAATACGGGTTACAATCCTAAAAACAAAGCCTTGTGTGCGCCGACCGAACTTCGCCAGGATGATATATATCAAGGCTATGTTCGTGGCCATGTTCATGATGAAAAATCCTATATATTAGGAGGAGTAGCTGGGCATGCGGGCGTTTTTTCCACGGTTTTGGATTTGTCACATTTTATGGAAATGCTGTTAAATGACGGAATGTATCACGGGAAGATGATTTTGTCGAAACCGACCATTGATTTATTGTTTCGAAAACAAGTTGAAATGACAACGGGAATCTCTTTAGATACCGATGCCAGGGGTTTGGGGTGGATTGTGAGAGGTAATTTCTGTTCAGCGGGAGATTTGGTTAGTGACAATACGATTTTACATACGGGTTTCACCGGAACAAATCTTTTTATTGATCGCACTAACCGGATTGCTTTTTGCATGTTATCGAATCGCGTTCATCCAACCAGAGATAATGTGAAAATTATTCCCTTTCGAGCTAAAGTCGGAAACTTTATTTTAAGTCATTTTCAAGGAGGATTAGACCGTGGAAATTAAAAACTTTGATGTTTCAATGACGAATGGGGTTGTGAAACTGTGGAATGAAAGTGTGGCTCCATATAGCATTTATTCACCTTTTACCGAAAAGACTTTCACAAGCAAGTTTTTAGACAATCCTTTTTTTCAATTGGAAGGGACGTTTGTGGCCATGGAAAATGATAAAATAATCGGCTAGATC
>JBFXGS010000030.1:0-15010 GCA_050177775.1 Bacilli bacterium
CCCCCGCTCTTAACTTTTTCTTTTGGTGTGGTTGAAATTATGTTATAATAAAGAGAATTGGGAGATTATCATGGCAACTATCAACAACGAAAAGTTAAACAACTTGCTTGCGAATCACGATGAGAAAACACAATTGTTTGTGAAAGAATTAAACACTCTCAACAATGAGTATTTTCCTGTTTTCACAAATCTGAAAAAAGAACGCGGGAATCGATTATATGGTATGGGGTGGGCGATTAGTTTATTAGTTGTGCTTTCGTTTATGGTAATATTCGGAGCCATCGAACCGCTGAAATTAATTTACTTGCTTTACGGTATTACCGGTGGTTTACTTTTGTATTCCCTTGTTTTAGTTTTCAAAACTCAAAAGCAAATTAAAGAAGTAAAATCAGATTGGGATAAAAAGTATGCCATGATTTACCAAATCAAATTAGAATCCGCTTCGGTTTTAGACGAAATAAAAAAAGAAATTTTGGTTGTGATTGCCACTACCGAAAAGAAAACCGTTGAACAAGTTCAAGATGAAATAAAAGAACAAGTTGGAAACGAACTTGCTCCCATTGAATTAATGGCTTATTATGAAGCTTGGGGGAAAGCCCAAACCGGTCAAGCCACCATTAACATAGCTGATTTCTTAGAAAACCGTCGTAAAAAAGCCGAAATGATGACGCAAAAGACAGTCAACCCCAAAGGTTGATTGTTTTTTGTTATTACATTTAATGCAATTATAAGTTTTGAAGAGTATAATATGTATAAAGAAAAAAGAGGTTAGTTATGCTTAGTTTTGCAAGAAAATTGATTTTTGTAACAATCATGTTGGGACTTTTGGTTTCTTTATTAGGGTGTCAAGATGACTACCAAGTTTACACTATGAACTTGAGTGATTCTTTTAATACTACGAATAAAGTAATCGTTATATCAAAAACTAAAAGTGAAAGTGAATTAAATAAATTATATAACGACCTAGATCAAATTCTCATTAATTTGGATCGATTATTTAACGTTCAAGATCGTGGTGATGAGATTACCACGGAATTAATGCGGTTAAATGCTCAAGCAGGAATTGCCCCGATGGTAGTTAGTGATGAATTGTTAATGGTTGTGAAAAAAACACTGGAAATTAGTGATTACTCTTTGGTTGATGAAGTATATTTGTTCGATCCGACGATTGCCCCAGTATGGGATTATTGGAATTTTATCGACAATTTATACGATCCTTTTTTTGACAATCGCGCGGAAGCCCCAAGTCAAGCGGGAATTAATGCGCTTCTTCCTTTGGTCAATCGCCAAAACATTGAAATAAACGAGGAAGCTAAAACGATCTTTCTAAAAGAAACAGGGATGAAATTAGATTTAGGAGCGATTGTAAAAGGGTACGCCGCTGACAAATTAAAAACGCACCTTATTAGCATGGGCTATGAAAAAGCCGTTATTGATGTTGGTCGTAATATTTTATTACTTGGAAGCGGAGTAACCGCTGATGGCAAAGATCTTGATTGGAAGGTTGATGTTCAAACACCTTTTGTGGGTTTGTTTGATGACAATACCGTTAAAACTTACGGTTCGATGCGTTTAAACGATGTTACCGTTGTGACGTCGGGAACTTATGAAAAATACATCAAAGACGAAGACGGTATTATGTACCACCACATTCTTGATCCGAGAACGGGATATCCCGTTAACAATCAAGTTGTTTCGGTGACGGTTGTTTGTCAAGAATCAATTGTTGGCGATGGCTTTTCCACAACCCTTTTTACTTTGGGTTTAGAAAAAGGTATGGAAATTGTCAATGAATTGCTTTATTTAGATGCCATTTGGGTTGTAGAAAATGGTTTAAAAAAAGAAGTCTATGTTTCTGATGGCTTAAAAGAGATCTTTGATTTTAATGAAGCTGTCGAATCAATCGGTTATGTCTATAAGGGAGCATACAATGAGAACTTTGGAAATTAAAAATTTACATTCTTCGGTTGAAGATACAGAAATATTAAAAGGAGTCAATTTGACTCTGAAAACCGGAGAAATCCATGCCATCATGGGACCTAACGGAACAGGGAAATCAACTTTAGCGGCGACGATTATGGGGCACTATAAATATCAAGTTACCCAAGGAAGTATCACTTTAGATGGGGAAGATTTGTTGACTTCATCCGTAGATGAAAGAAGCCGCAAAGGGATTTTTCTTGCCATGCAATACCCAAATGAAATTACGGGTATTACCAACTCTGATTTCATAAAAACGGCCATGCAAGCAAGGATGGAACCGGGGAAACATATCTCTTTGTTTAAGTTTATTAAAGAGTTTGACAAAGCCGTCAGTGATTTAAAAATGCATAATGATTTACCGCATCGTTATTTAAACGAAGGCTTTTCCGGCGGTGAAAAGAAACGTAATGAAATATTACAAATGAAGATGCTTAAGCCTAATTTTGCCATTTTAGATGAAATAGATAGCGGGTTAGATGTTGATGCTTTGAAAATAGTTGGCGAAAATATTAATGGCATGCGCGGAGATAACTTTGGAGCGCTCGTAATCACCCACTATCAAAGGTTACTTGATTACATTGATGTTGATTATGTCCATATCATGATGAACGGGCAAATCGTCAGAAGTGGCAAAAAAGACTTGATTGAAAAAATTGATGCCGATGGCTATGATTGGTTAAGAGCCGAATTAAACATCAAAGATGAAGAAGAAAAAATGGTGGCAGTGCTCGGTTCTTGTGCCTTCAAAACAACCAAGGAATAATTATGATTGAAAGCCTAAAATCAAGTTTAATTGATGTCAATGATCAGTTTTTTATCATCAAAAACAAAATGGTTGTTAACAGTTTTGATCATTCAAAAACAGTTCCCGTATTTGAAAAAGGCCCGTACAAAATCATCCATTTTGTGAATGAACCAATTAATTACACATACCATTTTGCTAATAACGCCCAAGTTGATCTTCAAGAAGTGATCATTTTTGAAAACAATGTTTCGATGCAAACGAATATTCACATTGGCGAAGCGGCCGATGTTCATTATCTTAGTTTTATGAACAGTAATGTTAATAGTCAAGTTCAAGCACAAGTGAAGATTGAGCAAGAAGAATCATCCGTTCTTCGACTTAGTCGCTTATTCATTGGTCAAAATCGTTTTTCTTTCAATCAAGAAGCGATTCTTACGAAAGAAAAAACACAGTTTCATCATAAGAATGTCATGGTCAACAGTTCGGGACATGAGCAAGATTTTCATTTTACGGTTACTCATAAGCAGGCAAAGTCTTTTTCCAGCTTACAAAATTATGGTATATGCAATCATAATTCTTTGTTAACCATTTTTACAGATGGAATCATTGAAAAAAACGCCAATGCTTCTGAATTGAAACAAAAGGTGAAGGGGCTTATTTTAGATGAAAAATCGCAAATCAGTGCCAACCCTTGGTTGGAAATTAACGAGCATGATTGTATTGCTTCCCATGGAGCTTCGATTGGGGCGATTGATGATCAAGAGTTGTATTATTTAATGAGTCGTGGGTTAACAAAAGAACTATCGGAAAAGTTAATTATCAATGGCTTTATTTGGCCTTTAATCAGTGAAGTCCCAGCCGGGAAATTGCGAATCCATTTATTGCAGTGGCTTGATACCCACTTATAGGAGGTTCTATGGAACTGAAAAATAAATATCGAGATTTATTTCCTCTTTATAAAAATCACCCGCATCTTGTTTATTTAGATAGTGCGGCTACCGCGATTAAACCGCAATTTGTTTTAGACAAAATGCAAGAATATTACGAGCAATACGGAGTGAATATTCACCGAGGAGTTTACCGTTTAAGTTATCAAGCGACGGAACAATATGAAGAATCGCGGCGAACGGTTGCGAAATTTATCAATGCTTTGGAACAAGAGATAATTTTCACAAAGAACACGACGGATAGTTTAAATCTTGTCGCCCTAACTTATGGAGAAAAATACTTGCAGTCTGGCGATAAAGTCATTGTCTCGGAATTAGAGCATCACAGTTCATTGTTGCCGTGGATGAAACTTTGTGAACGAAAACAAGCTTCGTTAGTATATGTTCCGTTAACGGCGGATGGACGAATCACCGTTGAAAACTTTAAAAAAGTCCTTGATTCTAAAGTAAAAGTGGTTGCGCTTACCTATGTATCCAATGTAATGGGATATATTACGCCAATAAAAGAAATAATCAATCTATCTCATCAATGTCAAGCGGTAGTGGTAGTGGATGCTGCCCAAGCCGTTCCTCATTTTTTGGTGGATGTCAAAGCTCTTGATTGTGATTTTTTAGCTTTCTCCGGACATAAGATGTTTGGTCCGACCGGAATCGGCGTTCTTTTTGGCAAAACCAAACTCTTAAAAAATCTTTCTCCACTTGCTTACGGTGGCGATATGAATGAATCGGTTACCAAAGAGATGGTCGAAGTTAAACCCATTCCTTATCGTTTTGAACCCGGAACTCCGGGGATTGCTGAAGCCATAGGTTTAGCGGCAGCATGTCAGTTTATCCAAACCATTGGTTATGACGAAATAGAAAAACACGATCAATTCCTCCATAATTATGTTTTGGAAAAACTAAACAAAATTCAAGGAATTACTTTGTACAATCCCAAAGCGGATCTCGGTATCATTAATTTTAACATTAACGGTATTCACCCGCACGATGCCGCAACTTTTTTTGATGAAAACCAAATTGCTTTGCGAGCAGGTCATCATTGCGCCCAACTGGTTTCTAAGTGGCTCCACTGTGAAGGCACGCTCAGAGCTTCACTTTATATTTATAATACCAAAGAAGACATTGACTTGTTTGTGGAAACGGTAAAACAAACGGTGACTTTTTTTGAAAATTTATTAAGGAAATAATATGAATGATTTAGAAAGTTTATATCGACAAGTGATTATGGATCACTATAAAAATCCCCGCCATAAAGGGCTAAAAGGCTATGCTCATGTCCACATGAAAAACCCATCTTGCGGGGATGACATCACCATGGAAGCCTTAATTGAAAACCAAATCATCAAGGACATTAATCATCAGGGAAGCGGTTGTTCTATTTGTTGTTCAAGCGCAAGTGTTTTATCCGAATTAATGATTGATAAAACGGTGGAAGAAGCTAAAATTTTGATTACGAAATATTATGCAATGATTAAAGGGGAAAAGGCTGATAATCAAGATGACCTTGAGGAAGCCCTCGTCTACCAAGGGGTTGCGAAATTCCCTGCCCGCATCAAATGTGCGACCATTGCTTGGAAAGCACTCGAACAAATCCTAAACGGTGACGCCGATGAATAATAATATTAATAACATCATCGGAGATTATAAATACGGGTTTACCACGAAAACACAATCGGTATTTGACACGGGAAAAGGTTTAAACGAACAGGTTGTTCGTGCCATTTCCGAATACAAGCAAGAACCAAAATGGATGCTTGATATTCGTTTAAAAGCTTATCATCGCTTCATGGAAATGCCTTTACCTTCATTTGGACCCGATTTATCCTTTTTAGATTTTCAAGACTTTACTTATTACATTAAATCAAGCCAAGATGTGGAAAAGAAGTGGGAAGATGTTCCGGAAGAAATCAAAGACACTTTTGAAAAATTAGGAATTCCCGAAGCTGAAAAAAAATATTTAGCGGGAGTTTCCACCCAGTTTGAATCGGAAGTTGTTTATCATCATACCATTGAAGAGCTTGAACAAAAAGGAGTTTTGTTTTGCGATACGGACACGGCATTAAAACGCTATCCGGATTTAATTAAACAGTATTTTGGAACGTTAGTTCCTTACACCGATAACAAATTTGCGGCCTTAAACACGGCGGTTTGGAGTGGAGGGTCCTTTATTTATGTCCCGAAAGGAGTGGTATTAGATAAACCGCTTCAATCGTATTTTCGCATTAATTCCGCGCAAATGGGACAATTTGAGCGAACTTTAATCATTGTTGATGAAGATGCAAAACTAAATTATGTGGAAGGATGTACTGCCCCCATTTATTCAAAAGAATCCTTGCATGCGGCGATTGTGGAAATCTTTATCAAAGAAAACGGCTATTGTCGTTATTCAACAATCCAAAATTGGTCAACAAACATTGTTAATCTTGTTACTAAAAGGGCCATTTGTGATAAGAAAGCGCATATGGACTGGATTGATGGTAATATTGGTTCGATGATAAATATGAAGTACCCGGCTTGTATTTTAAAAGGGGAAGGGTCAAAAGGAACGACCATCTCGATTGCTTTTGCCGGTGCAAACCAAATTCAAGATGCCGGGGCCAAAATGATTCATCTTGCCCCCAATACGACCAGTACGATTGTTTCAAAATCAATTTGCCGTGGGGGTGGAAAAGTTAATTATCGCGGGACTGTTCGTTGCAGTGAAAAAGCGGTGGGAGCAAGAAGTCACGTTGAATGTGACACCATCATCTTAGATAATTTATCAACCAGTGATATCATTCCTTTAAATATTGTGCAAAACCAAAAAGCACGTATTGAGCATGAAGCCACCGTATCCAAGGTAAGTGAAGAACAACTATATTATTTAATGAGTCGAGGTTTGACGGAAAGTCAAGCTTTAGAAATGATTGTTATGGGGTTCATTGAACCGTTTGCGAAAGAATTGCCAATGGAATATGCTGTTGAGCTCAATCAACTAATAAAACTTGAAATGAAAGGCTCGATTGGTTAAGAAAAAGTCACAATTTGAGTGACTTTTTCTTCCCTTTTTCAAGGACTTTTAGTATAATAGATCAAGGTGAAATCATGGATACAATAACGATTAACAATTTAATGGTGGGAAAATCTCTTCTTAATGCCACTTTCACATCGCCTTCCATTGTTGGAGTTTATGCAAGAAACCATCAATTAATTAATAATTTCTTTGATTTATTGGTGGGAATAAATAAAACCGAAGGGAAAATTTCCTTTAATGATATTTTGGTTTATGATAATGCTGAATATTTTTCCAAACGGGTTTTGTTTGATTTCTCTTCTCCCATTGTATCCACGTTACGAACACCTTATATAAAAGACCAATTAGCGAATAATTGGCAATTATCTTTTAATGAAGATGTCTTTTCACAAATTGTGAAAACATTAAATATTCGTTCCGAATTGACCATTGATTGTCGTTATTGCTTTACTAATGTAGGAAAAACGCTCGTTTCCTATGCGTTAGTTAAAGCTCTTAACAAAGAAATACTCTTCATCAATAATCCGACCATTCATTTAAAAAGTTTTGAAACAATCGATGCCGTTGTCAGCGGTTTAACCGATCGAAAAGAAGGAAAGCTTGTCTTTTTGGGATTGGATAATTTAAAGGTTTTTGCGGGAAAACTTGATTCTTTAATTTTAATTGGTGATGAGCAAACCGTATTACTTAATCCTAATCAAGATAAATTAATGGCGATTAGCGGAGATAGTGATTTGAAAGAAATTATTTTTCGTTCATCAGTAAACATTACTAAAGATGGCTATGATAAAACGATCACCAAAACTTGGGATAAACAAAAACGTGAATATCAACGAATTTCCGTTTTTGATTTAGAAGTATTTAGGTAATTTATGGAAAAAATTAGAGTTTTTTTAAATCGTTATTATGTTCTTGTGACAATCTATTTTTTGCTGGCTTTGGCGTTAATTTTATTTGCGGTTCTTTTCTTGGATGATATTCAAGCCCCAACTGACATGTTAATTTATAACATATTTGGAACGCTAGCTATTTTAGGATATTTACAGAGTTATCAATTTACTTTTAAAAAAATGAAAATATCTTTAGCAATCGGTAACACAAGAAAGCAAATATATAGGCGTTATTTGTTGCGATTACTGATATCATTGGGGTTGTCTGTTTTGTTAGTTGTCTATTACATCACCATCTTTAAATTATATGTTAATCAATATTTTGATTATTCGAAAATCATCTTTCTTCCGTTAGTGACGGTGATATTATCCTTATTAGGATTCTTTGAAGGGTTGCTTCGGATAAAGTTTTACTGGGTGATTGCCATCTTAACCGTGATTGTCGGTGGCTTAGCATGGGTGGTGATTAGTATCCCCATTCCTTATCACTGGGATGGAATCCTCTTGGTTGTGGCCACCTTGTTCGTCTTTATCAATCGTTTCTTTATTTTTTCAAAAACAATGTAGGTAAATTATGAATAACCAGATTTCCAAACGCTTTAAAATTTTGTTTGTTGCCCTCTTTATTTTATTAAACACGCTCAATTGCTATTTATTAACCACTAACTTGGTATTTCGAGAATTAAGTCCTTATCCAAGAAATATCTTTATGGTCACAAATAGTTTTTTTGGCGATTTTGGGTTCATGGTTGTTTTTCTTAGCCTATCGCTTCTTTTATTTAAGAACGATTATAACCGCATGCGATTTTTAATGATTGTTTCGATTTTTTTAAGTGTTTTGTATTTTGCTTTTTCGTTATATTTTGGATATTATGGAATGATGTTTTCTTTTTATAATTTAGCAGCGTTTGCCTCGGAAGGTGGAGGCGATGCGATTGGGTTTTTACTGCAATCGATATTTACCCTTTTGGCATACTCGAAACCATTCTTTTTATTATCATCAATCGTGTTAATTCTATTATTCTTTTTTAATGTCCATAAACATCGTAAAAATATCGAAACGCGCCAGTATTCATTTTTAAAGAATGCGGACCGTTTTTCGATTGGATTATCATTATTAATTGTTGGTGTCTTAATCATGGGTTCAAGTCTTAGTGCATACCGCTATGAAATCGATGACACTTGGTATGAAGACAACACCACTCCGCTATATGGCGCGCAAACAATCGGCTTTTTAAATTACTATCTTTATGATGCTTATTCTTATTTTTTCACAAGCAAAGAAGGCTACAGTGATGAAACGAAGGAAGAATTATTGGACCAAATTTCGGCTTTTCGCGAAGCCATGCAAACCAGTCCGATTGACGGTGCAGTCGTTGGCAATAGCCAATATGAAGGTGCTTTTGCCGGAAAAAATTTATTACTAATCCAACTGGAATCAATGAATAATTTTGTTATCGGGTTAAAGGTTGAAGTTGATGGCGAATGGGTGGAAGTAACCCCCAACCTCAATAAAATGTTAGCATCATCGGTTTATTTGAATAATTACTATACAACCGTTGGCATTGGCAATACTTCCGACTCTGATTTCACAAACATGACGGGTTTATATCCGGTGGGGCCTATTTACACCGTTTATGAATATGCCAATGTTTTGTATCCGACGTTACCGAGAATGTTTAAAGATGAAGGTTATCGAACTTTTTCATCTCACGCCAATACCGGTATTTTTTATGAACGAGCAACGCTTTTCCCGGAACTGTTTGGGTTTGATCAACATTACGCGGAAGAAGACTTTGATATTTCCGAAGATCAATTAATTCACACCTGGTTAAACGATGCCGACTTCTTAAAAACCACCATTGATTTAATGGCTGACAATGAATCCAATCAACCGATTTTTACTTACGCACTGACGATTTCAGCCCACATTCCTTATCGTCAACCCACCGACTCCATCGCGACCGATGGTTGGTTCGTCGGGAAACCGAATCTTCTGCCTCAAGATTTTCAGATTGTGGAAAACGATAGTTTAAATTCCCAATTTGTTGGTTATTTAGAACACATCAGTTATACCGATTATGCCATTGGTGAAGCCATGGCTTACTTAGAAGCTTCAGGTTTAGCGGATGATACAATCGTCGTCCTTTACGGAGATCATGGTTGCGGTCTCGACATTCATGAAATGTTTTATGAAAATAACAAGATATTTCAAAACGAAATTAATGATTTAATTGTTGATTCGGGATTGCCAACCCAAATTTTATTAGAACGTCAAATGCTCTCTAATATTCCTTTCATCATTTACAATCCTAATTATGAGGAAGAAAGCACCTTATTACCGGCCCAAATCATTAGCCTCGTTCGTGGTACCACTTCGATGGTTCGTACGATGGCAAGCTTGTTTGGACTTGACCCCGAATATTATTTTGGTGTTGATGCCCTATCTAATCAAAAGACTTTCACATATAATCCCAGAAATCATGATATTTTTGCGGACGGAATTGTTATTTCCGGAACCTCCCAAGATTATGTTATCTTTGACGAAGCATATCAAGATTTCTATGACTATGAAAAACGGCAAGCCATCATCAAAGCTTTTCAAAATTATAAAGACTTGAATGATAAAGTTTTAAAATATGAGATTTTCCCACCCCGACCATAAAGCAACTTCGGTTGCTTTTTTTATTGTTAGTTTTTTCTAAATTTGGTATAATAAGAAAAAGTGAGGAAAAACCATGGTTTGGTTAAAAAACACGATTGAATATGGAGCCTTGTTTGTCAGCATTTGGACATTGGTAGTTATCACTAATGAAGTTTTAAGAGAGTTTCAACACCACCAATACCGACCATCAAAGTTTTTAAAGATCTTAAAATATTTTTATGTTCAAGACCGCACTCAAATATTATTTCCGCTAACCATTGCTTTCTTTTTTTTAGATCGATGGTATGTTCAATTAATCTATACTGGTTATTTGGGCTTTTTAATTGTGTGGAAGTGGTTACAAAAAAGTGAACCGACGGAACCGTATGGAAAACGGTTAATGCGTTTATTTTTCCTCATGGTCGTCATCAATACCATTGTAGCAACCCTTCTTCATATGTATTTTCCACTGCCACAACTTTGCTCTTCGCTCATTATCCTCATGTTGTTTGCACCTTTTTTGGTAATGGTCGGCGCCTTGTTGTTAGCTCCTTGGGAAGGGCTCTTTAAAAAGAGTAAATTGTGAAAGCGTGATTAACCGTCACGACTTTTTATTTCCATCTTGTCAGAAAGCAAGATTAGTGTATAATAATTAATCGAGGAAAAACATGGAAACAATTCTATTTGATTTCTTTAACAAACATCATCTTGCCATTGCCAATAAAACCATGGTTGTGGCTGTTTCAACGGGGGTTGACTCCATGGCCCTTCTTTTTGGTTTGATTTCGATGCGAAAAAAACAGCCCTTTAAGATTATTGTGGCGCATTTTAATCATCATAAACGTCCGCAGTCGGAAGAAGAACAAAGTTTTATTGAAAAGTTTTCACAAGAAAACCAATTAACTTGCTTTGTTGGGCATTTAAAGCATCAAGAAAATGGCAACTTTCAAGCGTTAGCTCGCCAAAAAAGGTACGAGTTTTTTAAACAAGTTTGCGAGAGTACCCAGGCCTCCTTTTTAGTATTAGCCCATCATGCCGATGATAATGTCGAGACCATGATAATGCGCCTGTTGAGAGGAAGCAATTTGTCGGGTTATTCAGGAATGGAACCCATCCTTCCTTTTTACAACCTTTGGCTTTTGAGACCTTTTTTAGAGGTGTCAAAACAAACCTTAATTGATTATGCTTTAAAAACCAAACTGCCTTTTTTTGAAGATTCCTCTAACCAGGAAGATTATTATACAAGAAATAGGATTCGTCACCACCTAATGCCTCTTTTAAAAGAAGAGCAACCGCTTTATGTGGAAAAATTCCAAGCTTTTTCGGAAACTTTAAAAGCCGCTTCGGTGGTTGTGAAAGAACGCGTCCACCAGTTTATTAACGATAATGGCACGATAAGCGCTGATCAAATAACTTTTTCCAAATCAAGTTTTTTGATGCTGTCGTCTTTTTTACAACAAGAAGTATTATTTTCCTTATTTAAAGATTTAGATTTAAGTAAAGCCCAAATTGAGACGATTATCAAAGGCCTAACTTCTTCAAAGCCCAATTGGCAAATGAGTATAAAAAAGAAAAAATTTATTCTTAGAGAATATGATGAAATAAAGATATCCAATCCGCCCCTACCTTTGACAGTTTGTTTGGTAATCTCCAAAACGGGAACTTATTTTGTAAATGACATAATTACCATAAATGTTATGGATTGCGATGAAAAAACGCTTATCAGTCAAGAGAAGATATGGTATAATAGTCATATGTTGCCCGTATTAATCAGGACGCGCCGCCCCGGTGATAAAATAAAATTAGAGGGGGGAACTAAAAAAGTCAGTGATTTACTGACTGATTTAAAGATTGCAAAAAAAACGCGCGACGCCATTTTAATTTTAGAAAAAGATGAAGAAATTTTAGCCGTAATCGGCGTTCGAAAAAGCATAAAATTAAAAGAAATGAAAAACTGTGATATAATTATAGAGGTAAAAAACCATGGATAATTTTGTGCAAGAAGTATTATTAACCCATGAAGAAATCGTCAAAATATGTGAGCGTTTGGGAAAACAAATCCGTGCCGATTATAGCAATCGTTGTTTAGTGTTAGTCGGCCTCCTAAAGGGGAGCATCCCCTTTTTAGCGGAACTAATCAAACATATTCGGGGCGATTTGGAAATTGATTTCATCCACGCTTCCAGCTATGTCGGAACATCCTCAAGCGGGGCCGTCATGATTCTCAAAGACATGACCACCTTGGTTAAAGGTCGCGACTTACTGCTTGTGGAGGACATTGTTGATACGGGGTTAACTTTAAAAGAAGTAACCCATTTGTTAAAAGATCGAGGTGCCAATAGCATCGAGATCGTAACGCTTTTAGATAAACCAACCGGACGAACGGTACAAGGAGTTAATCCTAAATACGTAGGTAAAACCATCCCCAATAAATTTGTGATTGGTTTTGGGTTAGATTATAATGAATTATATCGTAACCTTGATTATATTGGGGTTTTAAAAGAATCAATTTATAAACATTAGGAGGATTTAGATGGCTCAAGGTCCACAATTAAAACCGAAAAAAATAAAAAAAGCTGATGTAGGTGTCATTGCCTTTATCATTTTGCTGATTGTGGGGATTTTCTTTTTTATGCGCAACGCAACTGGAAAACCCGACGAATTACTTTACAATGACTTTTTTGAATATCTTGCCGATGACCGGATTGAAACTATGCGCATTACGCCGCTTGGCGGTGAAAATCCCGGGCTATATTCGGTATCCGGAACATATAAAACGGACACTAACGCCGATGGTTTATATGTAATCAACTTAAGTGAAGATGATATTGAAGTAAAGGTAAAACCTTTCATTGCTTTAAATGGCATTGATATGGAATATGTTGGGTTAAATCCGGCTGATTGGTGGAGCATTATTGCCATCATTCTTCCGATTCTTTTGTTTGTCGGCTTAATCATTTTCTTTATTCGCAATTCGGGAAACAGCAACAATAAAGCTTTTGAGTTTGGAAAAACCCGCGCTAAATTAAGCCGACACTCAAAAATAACCTTTAATGATGTTGCCGGAGTAGATGAAGAAAAACAAGAATTAGAAGAAATCATTGACTTTTTGAAATTTCCAAAAAAATATTTTGAAATTGGCGCCCGGGTTCCGAAGGGGATCATTTTAGTAGGGCCTCCGGGAACCGGAAAAACATTACTTGCAAAAGCTGTTGCCGGTGAAGCAAAAGTACCGTTTTATTCAATATCCGGTAGTGATTTTGTGGAAATGTTTGTTGGTGTCGGTGCAAGCCGTGTTCGTGATATGTTTAGAATCGCTAAACAAACCGCTCCTTGTATTGTTTTCATTGATGAAATCGATGCGGTTGGTCGTCAAAGGGGAGCCGGTTTAGGTGGTGGACACGATGAACGTGAACAAACTTTAAACCAACTCCTTGTCGAGATGGATGGCTTTTCTGAAAACTCCGGTGTCATTATTATGGCAGCCACAAACCGTGCCGATATTTTGGATCCTGCTTTACTTCGTCCGGGTCGTTTTGATCGCCAAATTCATATTTCTAATCCGGATGTACGAGGGCGTGTTGATATCTTAAAAGTTCATGCTCGCAATAAAAAAACATCTCCAAAAATCAATTTTGAAGATGTCGCAAAAAGAACACCCGGTTTTTCCGGAGCTGATCTTGAAAACTTGTTGAATGAAGCTGCTTTATTAGCGGCTCGTGAAAATCGTAAGGAAGTTAAGATTTTTGATATTGATGAAGCGATTGATCGCGTGTTAATGGGACCGGCTAAACGCAGTCGTAAATATAGTGAAAATGAAAAACGGATTGTATCATATCATGAAGCAGGTCATGCCATTATTGGGGTAAAACTTGATAATGCCGAAGTAGTCCAAAAAGTCACCATTGTTCCTCGTGGAGAAGCGGGCGGGTATACACTCATGACGCCGGAAGAAGAACATTTCTTGCAAACTAAAAATGGTTTATTGGATACGATTGTTGGCTTATTGGCCGGTCGTGTTTCTGAAGAAATGATGACAAATGAAATTACTACCGGAGCTCATAACGATTTTCAAAGAGCCACGGCCATTGCCCGAGCGATGGTTACGGAATATGGAATGAGTAAATTAGGTCCGATTCAGTATGAACATACTTCTCGTGAAGTCTTCTTAGGACGCGATTACATGAAGGATAAAAATTTCTCCGATCAAGTTGCGATGGAAATTGATGAAGCGGTTCGGGAAATTATTGATGAATGCTATTTAAGAGCCCGTCAAGTCTTAATTGATAACAAAGAGATTTTAATTCTAATTGCTGATCACTTAATGGAAATTGAGACATTAACTCGTGAAGATATTTATGAGTTAGTTAATACCAACAAACTTGAGTGGTGGGAAAAGAAAAAGGCTAAGACCGAAGCCGAACGCATTGCGAAAGAAAAAGAAGAAGAATTGCAAGAAATTTACCGCAAGCAATTAAAGGCAATGGAAGATGCCAAAAAAGCCATGAATGCCTCTGAAGAAAACAAGACCGACGAACGACCGAAAGAATAACCTATGCGGGTTGACAAATATTTAAAAGTGTCACGAATAATTAAAAGAAGGACCGTTGCGAAAGAAGTTGGCGATGCAAACCACATCATGGTTAACGACAAAGTTGCCAAACCCAGCACCATTCTTAAGATCGGGGATGTCGTCTCGGTTTCTTACTTTCACAAGCACTTTGTTTTTCGGGTGACATCATTACAACCGTCTGTCAAAAAAGAAGATGCAAAAATGATGTATGAAAT
>JBFXGS010000031.1:0-14937 GCA_050177775.1 Bacilli bacterium
CCCTCTTTTAATTTTAATTATTATTTTATATGGGTTTTTAACTTTTTTTACAAGCAAAAAAATAAAAAAGAACTTACTTTGTTAGTGCTAAAGCTAATATTTTTTCACAACCATGCCATAGTGGTTAAAGGCAAAATCCCGAAGTTGTTCAAAATCAGAAAATCGGTGCTGATATTGAAGATAATTTAAGAAATGTTGGATAATTGGCGGTTTTGAAGAAATCCTAAATAAATCACCTTTGGTGGTTTTCTTCATGCCTTTAACGTTGCGAATTAATTCAATCATTATGTCGCGCTCAAGGTGGTAATTTTCCACAGTTTGAAAAATTGGAGAATGCAAATAATACTGTTCATTTACTAAACTTTCATATGTGAAATATTGTTCTTTCTGTAAGAATCCAGTTAAAGCCTCAACATAGTCGCGCAAACTTTGTTCGGAAACGCCTTGTTTTTCTAAGCTTTTCATGGAAACCAACTTTTCACTTCCAACCGGGAACATTAAATATAAAGACCGCAAAGTTTCTAAAAATAAGATTAAAGTTGTTTCCCGCATTTTTCGATCTTTTGGAGAGATGATATAAACATCATGTGGTAATACTTTTTCAAAAAATAAACTTTTTATCGAAGAAAATTGTTTTTTGATTATGTAATTGATGTCATGGGTTTTATAACCAAATTCATCCAACCAAAAATTGGAAAAATATTGATAATCCCTTTGACTGATACCTTTTTTATCTAAAATTCGTTTAATTTCATTCAATTCATAAAAGTCATCGGTGAGGATTTCCTTCATCCGATTTTTAATTTCGATTGATAAGACTGGTTTTTGATTATATAGCGTATGAAAACAAATATAATCGCCCAAAGTTTGATTGATGATATTGACAAGGGTTCCGGGATGAAATCCATGTTTTTCAAGTAATTGGTTAATGAATAAATCTAGGTGCATCGGTTGTTTTAAATTGGCCCATGTATTTCGCACAGAATCGGAAAAAGTCATTCCCACCGGACCAATCATCGGTTGACGGTTAAAATCAATCTTTGTTCGGTATTCTTCATCTTCTTGAAAATACTTTTTCAACAAGAAGTGTAGTTCATATCCATCTCGAATATCAATGGTTTTTAAAAATTCATGATGTTTTTTAAAAAAGTGGTTGCACGAATATACATTATCTACTTCATCAAGGATTATCGCCAGCCGTTCTTTTACCCGGTATGTGATCTGCGAATAATCATAAAATCTTGTGCACCGCAAACCAATAATCGTATTCGATACAACATCAATAAATTTATCAAAGTAAAAATCAAGATTATTTTCAAAAGCAATTTGATTGGCTTTTTGGACAATTTTGGATTTATGCATGCCTTTATGGGGAATATAATGCTCAATTACAAATTCAAGGAATTTTTTTCTCGTCATGCCATCATAAGTTTTCCCATAAATAACCATTTTGGGAGCAAATAATTTCGGGAAATATTGGTGAAATTCCGATATTGATAGCGGACGAATCTTATTTTGGTCCATTAAAGATTGAATATAGTCGTTTGGAAATTCATATTTATCAATAAAATGGACTTTTTGACCTAAATGCTTGATGACATTAAAAGAGAATTCATCAATGTTATAAATTCTTTTGAATACTTCGGGATGCCAAGCAAAGCGATTGTATTCTTTTAAAAGCGCTTCCTCGTAAAATAAAGAAATTTGCATCATGCGATCTCTCACAATTTGGCGAATTCTTTCCCTTGTTTTATGGAATTTCACGGCTACTTTTTGCAAAGTCAAGCCTTGAAAACGCGAAACTATGATATCAATGCTTTCTTTTTTTAATTTGCTTTTTTGAATTTTTTCAATAAAATAAGGAAGTCTTACCCCATCTTCATCCACAAATAAATCATTATGATTCTTTAAGCGGTTCTTCAATTGGACGAGATGACTGGCATCGTTTGTTCCCATTAAGGACAAAATTTCTTTCCATGAAGATGAACCAAAGCGTGATTCAACTAAAAACAGTTGAAAAAAGAAAAAATGATTATCGGCCGTAAAAGAAAAATATTCGGATAATTTATTTGTGAAAGATTGCATGGTTTTATAATTAAATAAATTGGCAAGTTCACCATTTAAATAACCAAGGCGTAATTTTCCTAAATTATCATAACCTAAAGATTCTAACTTACTAACCATTTGCTCAAAAAAGCCCAATTCCGTCAAAGTTATTTCATCATAGCGGTGATGCATTTGATAAAGAGGCAAATGTTTTTCAAGTTGTTCTAATGATATAATCTTTTGCATTTGTTCCATTACTTGGCCTATGGAAGTTGCACCTAAATAATCTAATTCATATATTTTAAAATCAATTATTAACTTGATTATTTCGGAAACAGAGTTGATTTTATTGCGATTTAGGCCATTAAATGCACGAAGGGAAAGGTTTAATTTCCTAAATGGATATTTATCATCTAAATATTCCAACGGAAAATAATTTACCATTCCCCTTAATTCCTTTGTTAATTCCTCTTCCTTATATGTTTGAAAAGCACCCACGATAACCTTTTCTTCGGCTTTTGAAAATCCCCCTTTTTCATAGTCAAAATTCACTAATTGGTTAACCTGATAGATGTGCTGATTTTCTAGTTTTTTCATTATATCTTCATCTAGTTGTAGTAGTTTGATGGACCGATTCATGAACCAACACCTCTCTTTCTAATTTCATTATACATAAAATTATTAATATATCAATAAAAATATTTTGTTTTTTCAAATAATATTTAAGTCAAGCCTCGAGAATCTAATTGAATTTCATCAATCAAATCACCAATGTTTTCGCCTAACTCTATTCCCAACAGCCGAACATCCCTAGTCAATTCACATCTTTGTTTTAAAGCAATCGGCAATTTGTCAATAAAATGATCAGGAATTTCGGCTTTTGGGTTAAAACCAAATAATTGGTCCACCATTTTACTGGCAAAGGTAAAACTTGAAGAAACACGACGATTTTCCAGAAGTTTCATTTTGTTGTCAATTAAGTAATCATTGACAACATTCGGATAATGAAGCAAAAGCCATATTTCAAAACAGGGGCTGCTCACAACGACTTTGATGGGAAGTTTTAGAGCTTTGTTGATAAAATCATTGTAGCTTTGCAAAGGATTGGGATGGTTTTTAAAGCTGTCCCGGTCAAAAACCATAACAAATACTCCTGAAGAATCATTTTTTTCTTGCTTAAATTTCAGAAGAAAGTTAAGTAATTGAGTGGGTGAATTGCTGCCGATATCATTTCCCGTTCTTTCCAAAAAAACCAATCGAACATGATTATAAACTTTCATTGTTCTTAATTTTTTTTCAAATTGATTAAAATAGAAAGGTTCGGTATTGGTTCCTTCCAAAATCAAATAATAAGTTTTAAATGGTTCAATCGTCTCAACTCGTTTGCTTTGGTATCGTTTAAACAAACTTACTTTTTCCCGAATAGGCATTATCGGTCGTCCTTTATATGGATATTGGGTATTCCTCCATATTGCCCTTCCAAATACGAAGTTGATAATTTTTTATCCAAACGCTCTTTAAAGATATCCAAAGAATAAAGTTTTGATGATTGATCCAAAGCTTTTTCCATAAACCAAATTTCATCACGTCGAAAGTAATCTTGCGAAAGAATATTGGTTTCATGCGTTGAAAAAATTAATTGATTGGGTATTTGATGGGTCATTTCCAAATATTTCTCAAGGTATTTTTCCATTACTAAGGGATGAATACTGCGATCAAGCTCATCCCAAACATAAGTTTGAGATGGTTTATTTTCAATCAACAAATTTATTAATTCGAAAATGCGCTTGGTCCCTTCGGATTCCTCACTATAAGAAAACAAGAAAGGCGAAGCATAATGTTTAAAGAAAACTAAAAAAACTTCCGCATTATTCATATCATTTTTATGAAAGCAATATAATTGGTTATTATAGATTAAGCCAAAGTCATGGGAATTTAATTCGGTTTGCTTTTTTATGTCTTCAAAATAACCATTCGGCACTTGCTCTTGTAAAGACTCCCAAGTTAGAGATTGTAAAAAAACATCCTCAATTCCTGTGTCAAATTCAGAAATCATATTTAAAAATTGTTTTTGATAATTTTGATCAAAACTGCCGGCTTTTTTGATTTGATCATTAAGGGAGATTTCAAGATGCTGATTAAACCATGCAAAAGCATCCACAAAAATGTTTAAATTATTGCCTAATTGTTTGTGATGGTTTATTTCATTTAAAAATAATTGATGAGGAGCATTATTGATATCTTCGATGTAAATGGAAAGACGTTTTTGTTCTTCTTTGGTGGTTTTAATTAAACAAACCATTGTTTTTCTTTCCACATTTCTTTCAAAAACGACTTTGTTTCGATTCGTTTTGGGATTTATTTCATATAACCATTCTTCATTAAGGACATTTGTATTCAAATTGGCACAAAAACCATATGTGAAAAAGTGATGATTATTGTAATAAGTAAATTCCCAAGTGGTAATTTTGGCATTGTCTTCGGGTCCCAATTTTGAATAACCATGTTTAAATTTTCCGGACATTCCTTCGAGAATAATTTGTTTTCCCAAAGCCAAGGCTTTGATAAAATTACTTTTACCCGAAGAATTAGCTCCAAAAATAACCGCATGTTTTAATAAAGTCATATTCTCGATGGCAATCAAATGCTTTTCTTGGCTTTTTTGAAGGCTTGGGACCATAGAAATCGTTTGTTTTGAACCAATTGACATAAAGTTACTGATTGAAAAAGATACTAACATGTCTTCCTCCTTGTGAAAAGATATTTTTCAGTCTTTTTGTAAAAAACTCATTACATAGGCATTGATTAATTGCTCTTGGATCTGATTTAAACCAAATGCTCCCGTTTTAAAGTTTCCCCCATTGCTTGCAAAACACAAACCTGAATTGGATTCTTCATGAAAAAATAATAAACTTGATAGCCCATAAGCTGAGCCCGTATGACCTTTTAATAAAAAACCTTGATACGGAAGAAAGCGAATTTGCAACCCTTTTGCGTAATAATTAAACTTTTCTCCTTGCCAATGCCTTGTTAACATCAAATCAATGGTTTCCGATTGCAAGACCCTTTTTCCATTAACCATACCTCGGTTTAAGAATAATTCAGCAACTTTAGCTAATCCTCTTAAACTAATAAACATTCCTCCCGCCGGACCTCGAAAATTATCTCCAAGTGAAAATAATGGATAAACACCTTTAATAAAGTCATCTTTTGAACGGGCTAATTGAAATTGGTTTTGGTTAAAATAGTATAAATTAGCGATTAAATCTGGTTCAAAAATGGTCGAAGCTTGAAAACTGGCATCAATGTTGAGAGGTTCTAAAATAGTCCTTTTCACATAATTAATAAAATGTTCATTTGTTAGTTTTTCGACAAGACAAGCTAAAATGCCACAACCAAAATTGGAATAAATGAAAGTTGAACCCGGTTCATGATTATCCCACGTTAAAGGGGTGTAATATTTATTTATACTAGGGATTAATAGATCTTTTAATTTAACTTCAAAATGGTGGCCGTTAACACCATTATAACCTTGGAAACTATCAGAATCATCACTGGGACCATCGGTGATGCTTGATGTTTGAGTCATCAACATTTTTATGGTAATGAGATGACTTGGGTAAAAGGGGTTTCTAACTAAATAGCCTAAGATGTCACTAATATCGGTGTTACTGCTAACAACCTTTTTTTCAACTAAAGCCATCATTGCTAAAGCAACGACCATTTTGGAGACAGATGCAATTCGAAATATGGCATCTAAACTAATGGGAGAATTTGTCTCAAAATTGGTAACGCCGACTTCATAATGGTTGACAATATTATAAGTGTCATCTTCTTTTTTTAGAACACAGCAACCTGCACCTACAAGTTCTGTGCTTGCAAAAATATCTTTAACCCGCTTGGCAAAATCCATACTTCACCTCTTCTTCTCATATAAAAATTAAACCCAAAATCTAAACTAAATATTGATTGGGGTTATTTACCATTTTTTGGATCGTCAAAACTCCTAATGAATAAGGATAACCATCAATTAAAGCGTGGTGAGCTTGAATTTGCAACGATATAACCATTTTTTGATTTTCTTCATGGTATTTTCCCCAAAGAATGCGTGGGACTGAATCAAAATCATTTCCTGGCATGGGATGAGTTGCGGAAGAAAAGTCAATCCAAGGAATACTGCTGATATAAAATTGATCCATTCTTTGTTCCATTAAATCATTAAAAGGAGGAATTTCACCTTTTTTGGTCGCTTCCATTTTTTCTTTAATGGCCAGCAAATATAAACTAAAAGGTTGCATTTCAACATCACAGTTATCATATATTCCAGCATCGGTCATGACGGTAAAAGCCGGATGAATGACATCATATTCAATAACTTGGTTATTTTGAATTCTTAATCGAAATTCAGGAATGGTATTTAAAGCTTTTACAACCAAATACATAAAGGTTGGGAAAAAAGGTAAGGCTTTTTCTTTAATATAGGAAAAAAAGGCTGTCAAATCAATCGTGGTTGTCGCTCCATAATAAGGAGCTTGATATTTGGAAAACCACTCATAATGTTTTTTACCTGCCCATGTATCGATATCAATGATTCTTTTCCCCATTTTATTTCACCTCAATTAATTGATAAGAGCGCGAACCTAAACCTACTTTTTCAGCATGATCCAAACCTGCTTCCCAAGAAGTATTGGGATTGATGGATTTAAAATGATCTTGATGTTGGTTTGGATAATCATTAATCATCGGAACTTGGTTGATTAAATCCGCCGAAGCTTGATCTAATGCGACAGGATCAAAAGAAGCCAAAAAACCAATATTATTGATAATCGGAACATTATTGCTGGCTTCACAGTCGCAATCTGGCGAGACATCAATGATAAAATTAATGTGGAAATGGGGTTTATCTTTTACAACCGCCCAAGCATATTCAGCAATTTTTTGGTTCATTTTGATGCTTCCCTCATTCCAGTCAACTTTGACCGCATCATAATTGCAAACACCAATACACCGCCCACATCCGACACAAATCGCTTGATTAATTAGCGCTTTGCCATTAACTAAAGAAATGGCATTACTGGCACAATTTTTTATACATGCTAAACAAGCTTTACATTTATCTTGACGAACAAAGGGTTTTCCAGAAGAATGCATTTCATGCTTTCCAGCCCGGGAACCACAACCCATACCTAAATTTTTTAAAGCTCCCCCAAATCCCGCTAAGCCATGCCCTTTGACATGGTTCATCGAGATGATGATTTCGCTATCAGCAATCGCACGCCCAATTTTGGCTGTTTTCACAAATTGACCGTTAATGTCAATTAAGGCTTCGTCCGTTCCTCTTAATCCATCAGCAATGATAACATGGCAATCCGTTTGGAAATAATTATATCCATTTTCCATGGCTGCACTCAAGTGCTCTAAAGCATTTTTTCTTCTTCCGACATATAAAGTGTTGCAATCCGTCAAAAATGGTTTTCCCCCTAAACTTTTTACAATGCTTACTATCCTTCTGGCATAATTAGGACGTAAATAAGCTAAATTTCCAGGTTCACCAAAATGAATCTTGATAGCAACAAATTTGTTTTGAAAATCGATTCCATTTATTCCGGCAGCTTTTACTAATCTTTCTAATCGATCCAATAAACTTTCATGATTTTTAATTTGCATTGATGAAAAAAATACTTTTGATTCCATATATTACCTCTATTGACATTATAAACGAAAAAAAAGAATTGCACAAGAAAAAATGGCTGCACGTTAATGCTTTACTAAACCGGTTTGATTAGTTATAATTGATTCGAGGTAAAATGTATGGACTTATTCCCTAAGCCAATTAACCACATCCTTAAATCCGGCGCTTTCATTTTAAAACCCAATAACACTCTTTCTTATGCTCATGAATTTGAAGAAGAAATAAAGCCAATCCTTACTTTTTGGGAATCGAAATGGCATTTTCCACTTACCAAATCAGCTTTTGCGCAAATAAATGTTGTGCTTGATTTTGAATGTTCTGATGAACAATATCATATTACCGTTAATGAAGATCAAATCGTCATTAGTGCCAAGACCAAAAAAGGTATTGCTTACGGTATTTCCACTTTTCTAAAGTTAATTGAAGAAAATCATGAAGGTTTTTTTATTCGTTCTCAAGAAATCAACGATTATCCTTTTTTCTCTTATCGAGGTTTTTTACTCGATGTTTCACGTCATTTCTTCCCTGTTTCCACAATTAAAAAAATGCTTGATGCGATGTATGAACTTAAATTAAATGTATTACATTGGCATCTTTCCGATGACCAAGGTTGGCGCATCGAAAGCAAAGTCTATCCTAAACTCCATGAATTGGGAAGTGCGAACAAACAATTTTATTTTCAATCCGAAATTTTGGAAATTGTCGCTTATGCAAAAGCCAGAAATATTGAAATTGTACCGGAGTTAGACATACCCGGACACTCCACCGCTCTTTTGGTTGCGTACCCTCATTTATCCCATCATGAAAACCTATCAATAAAAAAGAATTTTGGAATTGCACATGAAATCATGTGTCTTGGCAATGATGAACTTTTGCCTTTTTTGGAAAATTTGATTGAGGAAATGATACCATTATTTTCTTGTCGCTTTTTTCATCTTGGAAGCGATGAAGCGAAACTAAAAGAATGTCAAAGTTGTCCAACCTGCCAAAATGCGAAATCCGAAAATCATCTTCCTAATTTTTTAAGTTTACAAATTAAGTTAATAAATGAGTTAAGTGATTTTTTAAGAACCAAAAAAATCGAGCCGATTATCTGGAACGATATCGCTCAAAACAAACTTAATTCCCATCTGATTATTCAACACTGGAAACCATTTTCTTGGAAAAGAACTCTAAAATCGCAACAAAGAGGACATTCTTTAATTCTTTCACCTTTCTTTAAATACTATCTAGATTATCCTTACAGCTTGACAAATTTAAAAAAAGTCTATTCCTATAATCCATTGCAAATGAAAAAAATGATTAAGGAACAAATATTGGGAATGGAAGCCTGCCTTTGGACGGAGTGGATTTCTACAGAGGATAAATTGTTCTTTCACACCTTTCCTCGCTTAATTGCGTTTTCGGACTCCGCTTGGCGCGGTTGGCAAACAAAGGATTTTCCATCTTTTAAAGATTCTTTACCAACTTTTATCAAATGGCTTGATAACCAAAATATCAATCATGGCGACATTCCTGAACAAAACCTTTTCAATAGGGTAATCAACACCTTTAATTGGCTTAAAAACAAAGATTATGAATATCTAAAGCAAAAAGAGGACTAAGTCCTCTTACTCTTCTGTAGAAGGTAATCCTTCCACATTATGGAAAATTTCCTGAACGTCATCTTGTTCATCCAGTAAAGCCAATAACTTTTGCATATGTCGAATATCTTCTTCTTCGGTTAAAGTGATATAAGATAAAGGTACCCATCCTAATTTATCTTCCAAAAATTCTAAATCCGGTTTGGCTTCCGTCATTGTCGCTTTAATTTTTGAGTATTCACTTGATGGAGCGATAACCGTTACTAATCCTTCATCAATTTGAATATCCGTTACATCACAGTCAGCACTAACCAAAAGATCTAAAGTTTCTTCATCGGTGAAACCTTCAAAACTTAAAACAGCTTGGTTATTGAACATGTGGGTAACACTCCCCGGAACTCCCATTTTACAACCAGCTCGTGATAAGATTGTGCGAATAGCGGTATAAGTGCGATTGACATTATCCGTTAAACATTCCACAATTATTTGTGAATTACCTGGACCAAAACCTTCATATCTAATTTCCGAATATGCGTCTTCAGGACCACCTTTCGCTTTTTCGATGGTTCTTTTAATTAAATCAGCAGGAATCTGGGCTTTTTTGGCTTTTTCAATCTCTTTCTTTAAGGCTTGATTGACTTCGGGGTCGGGTATGCCTGATTTGGCAGCTCGATAAATGAGCATACCAAACTTCGCATTTAATTTACTTTTGGCTGCCGCTGTTTTTGCCATGGAAGCGGCGCGAACTTCATGTGCTCTTCCCATATTTAATTCTCCTTTTTACTTTTGTATTATACATCTTTTGATGTTAATTTTCTACTTATTTTTAAATTAATTGATAAAGGTGCAAACGCCCTTGTTTTCCGACTTTTTTTATGATCTCTAAAAAAGACAGAACTAAAAGCGCTGTTTGGGTTTGTTTAACAGTCAAGTGACTCGTTTTCGAAAAATCACGAACGGTAAAAGAAGGGGGAAGCCCCAAAGGAACAAGTTTAATATAATCGCTTGGTGAATTAATCTCAATTTCAGAAGTCAAGTTAACCGGGTAACACTCTTTTCGAACCGAACCTTTTTTTCGATCAAGACTCCAACCGTTTAAATTTCGGTGTTCTTCCCAATCAAGTAAAAAAATCCGCAAGTGGAAATGAGGATGGTTTAAAAATAACTTTATTTTATAAAGTTCAGGAAAAACGCGAAAAAAAGTCCCTTTACTTGGCGATAAGCGTGGCTTGGTTAAGCTATGCTTTTGTTCATCGAACCAACATAACCACTTTTTCGCATAAGTCGGAAAAACAACTTCGACTTGATAATCAGGCAAAAAATAAGCTAATTTTTCACGAAGTTTATCGAAGTGCCCGGTTTGAATTTCGGTGATTTTACCATCTTTGTAAATATCCGCATAATAATTTCCAATTTTTATTTCATGAAAAAAGTGATCTGGTTCTAAGTAAGTTTTTACAACGCGGTGAACGGTTTTCTCCGACAAAGTCCCAATTAACGAATTTGAGGCGATTTGATCGTTTTTTACAATTATGTTGAAAAGGTCTTTGTTAATCATATCTTTTTCTCTATTAATATTATACCTTAACCAAACTTTTTTCGAAACCTTTTTTCGAAAAAATTGTCAGAATCCTGGAATTTTGATATAATAGATGGCAATACGAGGTCCTTATGAAAAAAATGCTTATTTTTATGTCCCTGCTGTTTATCATAGTTATCAGTGGTTGTACCAGGGGCCCTGTTTCCTTAGAATTTGTACAATCAGAGATTATCTTAAAACTCCAAGAAAGTAGCAGTATTCCTCTCGAGTATGAAAATATTTCTTTTCAAAAATTATCTTTTTCTTTTTCGACACCAAGCATTGCCACCATTGAAGATGACGCCATAAAAGCTCAAAAGATTGGTGCAACCATTCTTACGGTTTCTGATCAAGCGCAAACCATTACTTCCTCAATCAAAGTGATTGTCGAAAGTAATGTTGTTGAGAAACCAAAACTTTATGTTCCTTCCAATTATTTAAAAGTCGGAATGCAAACAATCATTATGTTTGAGAATGCCAAAACGATTGGCGCCGAGTTTGATAGTTTTTATTGGGAAATTAATAGCGAAGGCATCATTACTCTTGATAATGCCATTATTACCGCCCAAAAAATCGGCGAAGCAACCATCACCGCTACTTTGAAATCCGATCCCACAATCTTTTCTTCTTTAGTAGTTCAGGTCTCAGAAACAACATTAAAAAGAGATGCCCATGGCGAAATAAGCGAGGGACGAATGATTCTTTGTTCACCGCAAATTGATGCAAAAATAAGAGCCGGAGAAGTTTTACAAATTGACATTGACGGCGCATCCGACTTAGATTACTATTTTTGGAAAAGTTATGGCAACCAAATTGCCATGGCCGCTAGTGGCGGAAAAATTATTGGAGTTTCCGAAGGAATTGCGGAAATCGCCGCTTTTTCACCTTTATCAAATAAAATTTATGGAACAATTAAAATTACAGTCTATGGAACCCCTAATGTTGATTTTGCTTCACGGTTAGTTGAAACAGCTTTAGATGAAGAAGGTTATGTTGAAGGATATAACAATGATTCGAAGTTTGGTGATTGGTTTGGGATTCCCAATGGGGAATGGTGCGCCATGTTTGTTTCTTGGTGTGCCAACGAATCCGGAATTACCACTTCCATAATTCCCAAATATGCCTCCTGTGCCCTTGGCCGAGAATGGTTTGAAGAAAAAGGTTTATTTAAATATAAAGAAAGTTATCAACCCAAAAAAGGCGATATCATCTTCTTTCTTAGTAATGGAGCTTCCCACACGGGAATTGTAACAAGAAGCGATGATAGTAATGTTTATACCATTGAAGGAAATACGGCCGACCGCGTCGCCCAAAGAAGTTATCCCCTTCAATACCGGACGATAACCGGATATGGAACCCCTCGTTATCCAGAGTTTTCAAAATAAAAACATCCCAATCACTTTCGAGTTTGGGATGTTCTTTTTTTATGAAATTACATAATTGGTAATTAGTCTTTGGCCCCACTCATCAGTCAACCCCGACTCAATAATGGTAATGGTAAATTCGTACTTTCTAGGAATAATCGAGTTCGAAATATAAAAGCCACCATCCACGACGACGACATCGGGACTGCTAAAGCTCAATTCATAATCAAATTCAATCGGTAAATCAATCATTACGGTGTACTGACCGGACATACTACTGTTGAATTGAACATGGGAACCGGTATAGTTTGTTTGATAAAAATAAGCGAATAAGGACATTGATGTGTACATGTCAAACCCGTCATCAATATTGAGCGTGATAAATAGTTTATCAAAGATGATGGAAGCGATGCTCGGATCAATTTCAACCGTCATTTCAAAACGGATGTTATTAGTAATATCTTGGACGGCAACATAATAATCAATGTAATGGCTATTGTAAGTCGGATTATTCATGTCATAATCTTCTGCATAAACACGATAATGGACATAATTAAAGGTCGTTATATCGCCTGTTGCATTAAAATCGGCATAATAGTTGGTTGATTGTAGCGATGGATTGTTGGCATTTGCTTCATCAATGATTCGGTAAATACTTGCCCCTAAAGGTGAAGTAAAGGTTGGAGCATAGTAATTTAAATTAGTTCTTTGCACTTGACCGATAACCCAATAGGCTTGATAATCCCAATAATCATTGTAACTTATACCACTGGTTGGAAGGACAATGATTTCGCGAGTAGTTCGATCATCCAAGTAACCTTGGTAGGTATCGCCATCCATTTCCACAATATCCATGACCGTATCCAAACCGGAAAAAACGGTGTCCGTTACAAAGTTGATTTGCGTCAAATGACTATTGTTGTTAAGTAGTTTCGTTATCGAAACCGTTTGAAAAGTCAAATTCCATGATACATTGATGCCTGATGCGATTTGCTCACTATGATAATAGTTCATCACAAACTGGTATTCGCCAACGGGAGCATCGGCACTATAATCAACCTCAAAGCCATAGGTCCTAAACGTTTCCATAAAGTAATGAACATTTTGCGTCGCTACGCCCTCACCTAAAAAGGTGGGAACAACATTTAAAAATAAGGAATTGGGAATATAAATGTTGGTGAAATCAAAGTTTAATCGAACGGTAGGCGAATCCTCACGCTCAAAACCAACAACATTGTATGGTGCTTGTTCCACAACATTACCATCAATGAACGACTCAATGACATTTGGATTGACCGTTCTTTCTAATAAATAATGATAGAATGTGGCGGGTGTTCCGTCTTCGGCTTCAATATTATAAGTGATGGTATATTGGTGACGATAGGTATCATACATACTGGCACTTAAAGTCACCGAAGTTAAGGTGGCATAAGGAGAAATTTCTAAAGCTCCTAAATAACTTGGTAAGTTACTTCCACTGATATTATCGTAATCGACATTGATAATAGAAGCAAGATTTGTGAAATTAACCAAATTAGTTTGCGTATCGGAGGATTGATAAAATATTCCATAAGGAATCTCCGAAGTGTAAGAAGTTTGCAAACTTGGAATCGTAATGACTTGATTGTTGAAAACAAAACTCAAAACAGCGCCTTCGGGGCTTTCTTCTTTTATAAGGTTGATGACATAAACATCAAAAGAAGAAAGAGCAATCGATACTTTATAAGCTCCACTTGGTAAGTTTTGGGTTGTTGACAAAGTAAATGATACTGTTCCGGCCCCCCAAAACCCGGTTACTGGATTAAATGAACCACTGGTTGAAACGATTCCTCCGGTTATATCAAAGAGGGATGAATCAATGGGGTTGCCCAAGGAATCCGTAAAAGAAGTTACCGGAAGAAGATCGGCCAAATTGGCAATGTTATTGGTGGCATAGGTGAAATTGACCGTTCCTTGTGCGCCATTTGGTTTATAAGCTATTTCACTAGTTGCGGTTACATTATTAATGTTCGGAATACTTGCCGGTTTTGCATTAATACCGTTAACCAGCAAAGTATTTAATGCTGAAAAATTTTGATCGGCTACACGGACAATACGAATATGATAATCGGAGAAGGTGTAAGGATCCCCACTTTCATCAAGTGGGTCATATTCATAGGCTTCCGCATAGGTTCTGACTAAACCATAGAAATCAGACATTGGCGAAATTAAGGTCGAGCCATCATACACATCCCCATAAATACCGGATAATAGAGGAATTGATGCTCCGGTATTACCCGAATATAAATTGTTTTGACTATTATACTCATAATATAAAGAAGCTTTTTGAGCTAATTGATAGGTATTACCGTCTAAATTAATGGAGAAGGTTTTTCCATTATCGGTATAAATTCCTCCACTGAAGTTGTTTTGAACATAAGTCGTCGTTTCCGTGGTTGGGCCCACATACGCATAATTAGTTGAGGAAATGCGGCGATAACGGCCATATCCGGCGGAAACAAGAGTTGGCGTCCCAGAAATTGTGTAACCGGTGATACGAGTCGATGGATTATTATTAAATGAATATAAATAATAAGAAACGCCATTTGCATCTAAATTAGTATTGGTACTTCTTTTATAAGTATTGTATGTTCGTGAAGTTGTCGTACTAAAAGTAACGCTATAATTTCCAAG
>JBFXGS010000032.1:0-14623 GCA_050177775.1 Bacilli bacterium
CTCCGTGAGCTTCAAATCTTTTTATCCAACGTCTTAAGGTCCTTTCACAATATCCCAAATCTCTAGATAATTGTAAGGCGCTTTTTGTTCCGCTTTGATAATCAGCAATGGCTTTTAATATAACTTCGTTACTTATTTTTCTTTTTCTTCCCATAAAAAAATATGATACCTCCTTAGATATACAAAGTTAAAAAGATCGATTTTCTACCAGAGGGATCAAGGGGACACATTCCCCTTAAACCCTTTGGTTTTATCTTTATTTTTATTCTCTGTCTACTTTAGAGATATCATATCAGTAGTGCAAGTCCTTTTTTATTAGAACACTAAAGTTAAGGAAATAATCTCACCATTTCTTAAAACGGTAATTGGTATTTCTTGATTTGTTCCAACGATTATTTTCCCCAATTCCGCTCTTAAAGCTAGCGACCTATATAATTCCACACCATTGAAAGAAAGAATGATGTCATTTGGCAAAATACCGCCATTTGCGCCAACGCTATTAGGAGCAACTTCAGAAACTAACAGACCATAGGTAGCTCCTTCAGGAAGAATAATGTCTGGATCCGGTGATTCAAGTAAAGCTATTACTTCAATGACCGTGATTCCAATCCGGGCCCGTGTCGGTTTTAATCCTTGCTTAAGCAAATCGACCAAACTTGAAACAACATTGCTAGGAACGGAAAAACCCATATTATCAATGTCAGTCGCGGCAAACTTCATGGTATTAACTCCGATTACCTCACCTTTCAGATTTAGTAAAGGACCACCACTATTGCCGGGATTGATGGCAACGTCATGCTGAATATATTCAGCATCCCAATCACTTATTCCATCATTGTCAGTATCATCGGAAATATAACGTTTTGGATGAGAAATAATCCCAAAAGTGGCTGATGAAGAATATTCATAACCAGAAGGATTGCCAATGGCAATGGCAAATTCACCACTTTCTAGCAAATCGGAATCGGCTAATACTAATGGTTTTAAATAGCGATTATGTTCAAAATAGACAACTGCCAAATCAACTTTATCATCATATTGCATTAAAGTTGCTGATATTTCTTTATCTTCTTCTGACAAATAAATTTTTAATTGATCGGATCCTTCCACAACATGTTTATTTGTTACTAAATAATAGCAATATTTATCGACCTCATCAAAAGATACAATTTCATCTAAATTATAAACAGTACTTCCATCCTTCAAAATAAACCAAGTTTCGAAAACAAAACCACTACCAATGGAGCTTTTTTTGTATTGGCTAAGGGTTTTATCAAAAACATAATTTGATACTCCGAGAATGGAACTTTTGGTCTGAGCGATAACATCAATTATAGCTTGCTGTAAATCTTGACTAATGGAATTATCGAACACCGAAATAGCAAAGGTATCTTGCACTAAATTGTCTAAAGTAGAGATTGCTGAAATGAGAGTCGTTCCCTCCGATAAACCAACTACTAATCCGTCATTTGTTACTGTTGCCACCTCAGGATTTGAGCTCATCCAAGATACTTCATTTAAACTGCCCATCGGAAGCGATTTAATAATTAGTTGGACGGATTTATTGATTTCAATTTCGTTTCTTCCCAAAATGATAATTTCTGTTGGAGTTCCGCTTCTTGGCAATATCTGAACTTGGTAATTGCTCTTTGTTTGGTTTTCAGTCGTAATCGTAACATTAACAATTCCTTCCGCTTTACCAGTAATCCGACCATTGGCATCAATACTAGCTAAATTGGAATTATCTATTTCCCATATTACGGAAGTGGAAGCAGTTTCTGGAATAAGAGTGTAATTTAACTTGATTGTTTCATCAACATGAACTTCCGTTGGACCACTAATTTGGATTCCCGTCACTTCAATCGGAGCTGAGACAACTGTCAAATAAGTATAACCGACAATGTCCGCTTTTACGGAAGTAGCCGTAATTTTTACGTGACCTGGACCAACAGCCGTAACTAAGCCTGTAGCATCGACTGTTGCAACTAATTCATTATTCGTTGACCAAGTGATGGTCTGAGTTGCCGTTTCGGGAGCAACCGTAGCCGTTAGTAATACGGTTTCTCCTACCTGTAAAACAGAACGATTAGGTGGAACGATTATGGCAACTCCAGTGGGTGTATTAACATCAATTACAATTGGATCACCATCGGGAAATAATGATCCGTCACATCCAATTAATAAAAAACTTCCAAAAGCTATAATTATTAAGACAATTATTTTTTTATACATATTTGTTCCTCCTTTATACAGGAATATTTACTGTAATCGTTTGATTAGCGCGAAATACTTCTAAATTTAAAGTTTGTCCAATCGGAATACTGTTTAATTTTTTACGAAAATCATAAGTGTATATGATATCTTGTCCATCGACAGTTAATATGATATCTCCTGCTTGCAAATATCCCGAAGCAGGTCGATTGGTTGCGACATTTTCAACATACAAACCTGAAGTTATTCCTGAAGGTATTTGGTAATTCTTTAAGTTGTTGGAATCAGGATAATCTTCGGGATTTAAAATTACGTACACATCCAAAATGGTAATTCCTAGCGTTCTTCGAAAAGGTAATTCGCCTTTTTCAAGCGCTTTTACAACTTCAAATACAACATTGCTGGGGATGGCAAAGCCCATATTATCAATGTCTTCGGAAACAATTTTCAGGGTATTAATGCCAATTAAATTGCCTTCAATATCAATTAAAGCTCCACCGCTATTTCCGGGATTTATGGCAACATCATGTTGAATATACTCTTGCTCCCAATCACCAATATTGTCGCCATCTGTATCATCACTCAAATATCGTTTTGGAAAGGAAATGATCCCAAAAGTTGCCGATCCATAATAGTCATAACCGGAAGGATTACCAATAGCAATGGCAAAACTTCCTTTTTTGATTAAATCCGAGTCTGCAAAAGTCAATGGTTGAATGTATTTATAATGGTTGAAAGCAATTACCGCTAAATCAATTTTATCATCACTTCCTAGCAAGGCTGCATCTAGTTTTATCCGTTCTTCACCGATGAATACTTTTAAAGAATCAAAGTTTTCGATTACATGGCGATTGGTAATCGCATAATATTCATATTGAAGAACATCATCACGATCTTTGGTTGTGCTACAATCATCAACATAGGTATCATCTTGCATTTTCGCCCGACATTCATAAATAACGCCACTGCCGGTGGAAGCTATTTTAAGTTGTAAAGATCCAAATGATCTTTGATAGTTGCTGACACCGATAACCGCCGGTGAACTTTTTTCAATCGCCACAACAATTAAATCTTCAAATTCATCTAAATTAATATTAACGTCATATGATTTATTGTAAATTTCATTTACAGCTTGAGATGAACAACCAAAAACAAAAAACATCATAAAAATAAATATTAAAAAAATTACATACTTTTTCATATAAACCTCATATATTAAACAAATAATTAGCATTTAAAAATAGTTGTTTTTCTACTTCTATTTGAGCAATTCCTTTTAGAGAAGCAATAGCATCAATAACCAACGGAAGATATTCCGGTTTGTTTATTTTTCCTCGATAAGGAGTTGGTGCCAAATACGGACCATCTGTTTCCGAAAGTAAGAATCTTAAGTCAATCTCCGTTACTACTTTTTTAATGTCAATACTGTTTTTAAAAGTAACAACACCACCAATTCCCAAGTAAAAACCCAGTTTCACAAATTCCCTTGCCATCTCCACACTCCCTGAATAACAATGTAGCACTCCTCGTGGCTTTTTTTGTTTAAGGATCTGAAATGTATCATTCGCGGCTTCACGATTGTGGACAATAATCGGTAACCCAAGTTCGTTGGCAATATCAATTTGGTTAGCAAATTGTTTTTGTTGCAATTCTTTAAAACTTTTATCCCAGTAATAATCCAAACCTATTTCACCGATAGCCACAACTTTGGGATTTTTCGATAAATCTTTTATCCAAGATAAATCTTCATGAAGGTGTTTTCCTACTTCACTTGGATGAAGTCCAACACTGGCATATAAATTAGGATAATTAACAGCCATTTGAACGGCCTTTTGGCTTGACAAAAAATCGAATCCGACCACAACCATTTTGGATACGCTCTTTTTAAAAGCATCGTCAATAATCTTTGGAAAATCTTTCTCATATTTTTCATCATATAAGTGAATATGTGTATCAACAATCATGAAAAACCTCAGTTTGCTCTATCTTATATTATAACATATTTTAAAAAAAGTTTGAGAAAAAGAATTATTATCATAATTGTTTATGATAGGCCTTACGAATTCGATCAACAATGGTAGGTCGATTAAGATGGATAATTCCACAATCTTGATAACCTAATTTTTGAAGCAAATGATTCATGGGTTGATTTTCGAAAGTAGTATCACACCGAATGTTGGTTATTCCTTCCTCAAGACAAATTTTTTCCATGTCCTTGAGTAATTCCTTGGCATACCCCTTTCCATAGTGCTCTTTTTTGACTGCTAACCGATGAATAACATAAAACGGATTATCATTTAACCATTTTCCATCATAAATAGTGTCGTAGGTCGGCTCTCCATCTCTCCCAAGGGCGCATAATGCGACAATTTCCTGATTTATTGTTAAAACATAGAGAGACTCTTTTTCAACATCGCTTTTAAAGGTCATAAAATTGGGATATCCATCTTGATCTTGCCACTGTAAAGAATGCTTACTTTTTAGTAATGATTTGGCATCATCAATAATATTTAAGATTATCGGCATATCATCCATTTTGGCTTTTCTTAACATTTTAATTCCTCTTTTAGAAAATTATATAATAATTATAAAAAAAAAAGAAAAAAAGATCAAGCCAAAGCTCAATCAATTTTAAATTATTTACTAATTTTTGTTACGTTTCCAGCACCAACTGTATGACCGCCTTCACGAATAGAGAACTTAGTTCCTAATTCAATGGCGATTGGGTGAATCAATTTTACGATTAAGTTAGCATTATCGCCAGGCATAACCATTTCGATACCTTGAGGAAGTTCAATAACTCCTGTAACATCAGTAGTACGGAAATAGAATTGAGGACGATAATTTGTGAAGAACGGAGTATGACGGCCGCCTTCTTCCTTTGTTAAAACGTAAACCTGAGCCTCAAAGTCAGTGTGTGGAGTAACAGTTTTTGGTTTTGCCAATACTTGACCACGTTGAACAGTCTCACGAGTGATTCCACGCAATAATGTACCAATATTATCACCAGCTTCAGCTTGATCCAATAATTTACGGAACATTTCCACGCCAGTAACAACAGTTGCCATAGTCGGATGAATACCAACAATTTCAACAGCGTCGCCGACTTTTACAACACCACGTTCAACTCTACCAGTTGCAACCGTTCCACGACCAGTAATAGTGAAAACATCTTCAACAGGCATTAAGAAAGGCTTATCAATTTCACGAACTGGGTTAGGAATATAAGAATCAACGGTATCCATTAGTTTTACAATCGCCTCTTCAGCTTTTGCATCACCTTGCATTGCTAACAATGCTGAGCCACGAATAACAGGAATCTCATCGCCAGGGAAGTTATATTCACTTAAAAGATCACGAACTTCCATTTCAACTAAATCTAGTAATTCTTCATCATCAACTGCATCGCATTTGTTTAAGAAGACGACTAAACGAGGAACGCCTACTTGGCGGCTTAATAAAATGTGTTCACGAGTTTGAGCCATTGGGCCATCAGTAGCTGCAACAACAAGAATGGCACCATCCATTTGAGCTGCACCAGTAATCATGTTCTTTACGTAGTCAGCATGTCCCGGGCAATCAACGTGAGCATAGTGACGTTTTAATGTTTCATATTCTACGTGAGCGGTATTAATTGTTATTCCACGAGCTTTTTCCTCTGGAGCACTATCAATTGCATCATATTCCAAAACTTTGGAAAGACCTTTTTTTGCTAATACTTTTGTAATAGCGGATGTTAAAGTCGTTTTACCATGATCAACGTGACCAATGGTACCAATATTAACGTGTATTTTTGTACGTTCAAATTTAGCTTTTGCCATTTTTTATTTTCCTCCTAAATATTTTTCTATATATATATTATAATAATTGTTATTTTTTTGCAAGCATAAAATTCATTTTTTATGAATTGCGTTTTTTAATGATTAATTCAGCAACGGATTTTGGACATTCCTCATAGTGAGAAAATTGCATTGTATAATTCCCTCGGCCTTGAGTATTACTCCTTAAAACGGTTGCATATCCAAACATCAAAGACAATGGAACCATTGCTTTAACACTGTGCAAATGATTGCGACTGTCCTGTCCTTCAATTCTTCCTCTTCTTCCGGTTAAGTCACCAATGACGTTTCCTAGATAATCATCGGGTACGACAACTTCAACAGCCATAATTGGTTCTAATAAAACTGGCTGGCATTTATCTTTTGATTCACGGAAAGCATAACTTGCCGCAACTTCAAAAGCAATTTGGCTCGAGTCAACTTCATGATATGAGCCATCAAATAAAGTGGCTTTAATGTCAATAGTTGGATAACCAGCTAAATTTCCATTGGTAAGGGAATTTTCCAAACCTTTTTTAACGGCAGGAATATATTCTCTTGGAACAACTCCACCAATAATGGCATCAACGAATTCAAAGCCTTTTCCTGGGTTTGGTTCAAAACGGATTTTTACATCACCGTATTGTCCTCTACCACCAGATTGGCGAATAAACCTTCCTGGAACTTCCGCTTTGGCTTTAATAGTTTCACGATAAGATACTTGAGGTGTGCCAACATTGGCTTCAACTTTAAATTCTCGACGCATACGGTCGACAATGATTTCCAGATGAAGTTCGCCCATCCCAGAAATGATCGTTTGACCAGTTTCTGAATTAGTGTATGTCTTAAAAGTTGGATCTTCTTCAGCAAGTTTTTGCAGAGCAATCCCCATTTTATCTTGATCACCTTTTGTTTTTGGTTCAATAGCAACACTAATAACCGGTTCTGGGAAAACCATTGATTCAAGAATGACTGGGAACTTTTCATCACAAATGGTATCACCAGTCGTCGTATCTTTAAAACCGACAGCGGCAGCGATATCGCCAGCAAAGACCTCTTTAATTTCAAAGCGATTGTTAGCATGCATTCTTAAAATCCGACCAATGCGCTCTTTTTGTCCTTTTGTGGAGTTGTAAATGTATGAACCTGACTTTAATGTTCCGGAATAAACTCGGAAGAATGTCAATTTTCCAACAAAAGGATCCGTCATGACTTTAAAAGCTAGAGCGGTAAAATATCCTTCATCAGTTGATTTCACAATCACTTCTTTTCCATCCTTATGTCCGCGGATGTCAGGAACATCAGTTGGAGCAGGAAGGTAATCAATAACTGCATCAATAACCAATTTCAGTCCTTTATTTTTAAACGCTGATCCACACATAACTGGGAAAAAGTTTACACTAAGGGTCGCTTTTCTAATAGCTGCTTTTAATTTTTCAATGGAAATAGGTTGTTCTTCTAAATAAAGATTCATCAATTCGTCATCAAAATCTGATACAGCGGCGATTAATTCATCACGTCTAATCATGACATTTTCTTTTAAATAATCGGGAATTTCGATTTCTTCGCATGTTTCATGTTGGTCGCCTAAATAATGATAAGCTTTTAATGAAACGATATCAACGATTCCATCAAAATCACTTTCTGCTCCAATCGGAATTTGTATTGGATGAGCGTTCGCATTTAAGCGTTTATGTAAACTTTCAACGGAAAAATCAAAGTTCGCACCCGTTTTATCCATTTTATTCACAAATACAATTCTAGGAACATGATAATCAAAAGCTTGACGCCAAACAGTTTCGGTTTGAGGTTCGACACCAGCTTGGCCGTCTAAGACGGCAATCGCTCCATCAAGAACTCTAAGGGATCGACTCACTTCAACAGTAAAATCGACATGTCCCGGAGTATCAATGATGTTTATCATATGGTCTTTCCAAAAAGCGCTTGTTGCTGCAGAAGTAATCGTTATACCGCGTTCCATTTCTTGTTCCATCCAGTCCATGGTGGCTGAACCATCATGCGTCTCACCCATTTTGTGGATTTTTCCAGTATGAAATAGAATGCGTTCCGTAACTGTCGTTTTTCCAGCGTCAATGTGAGCCATGATTCCAATATTGCGGGTTTTTTCTAATGAGATTTCACGAGGCATAACTTACTCCAATTACCATTGATAGTGTGCAAATGCTTTATTGGATTCAGCCATACGATGAGTATCATCACGTTTCTTAACAGCATTGCCGATACCATTTGCGGCATCTAAAATCTCATTGGCTAATCTTTCTTCCATCGTTTTTTCTTTTCTTAAACGAGAATATTGAACTAACCATCTTAAACACAAGGTCATTTTTCTTTCTGGACGAACTTCAACTGGAACTTGATAGTTCGCTCCTCCGATTCGACGAGCTCGGACCTCCAATTGTGGTGTTATATTATTTAGGGCTTCATTGAAAACATCTAAAGCTGGGCGACCAGTTTTTTTCTCAATATTTTCAAAAGCACCATAAAGAATTTGTTGAGCAACGCCTTTTTTTCCATCCATCATAATTCCGCTAATTAATCTTGTAACAATTGGTGAATTATAAATTGGATCTGGTAATACTTTTCTTTTTGCTATATGTCCTTTACGTGGCATAATTATTTCCTCCTTTCAAATATTCTTACTTTTTAGGTCTTTTAGCACCGTATTTGCTACGTCCTTGAACGCGTTTTTCAACTCCTGTAGCATCTTGAGTACCACGAATGATGTGATAACGAACTCCAGGTAGGTCTTTAACGCGACCACCTCGAATTAATACGACGCTATGTTCCTGTAAGCGATGACCAATTCCTGGAATGTAAGCAGTAACTTCAATACCGTTAGATAAACGAACACGAGCATACTTACGAATAGCAGAGTTTGGCTTTTTTGGAGTCATAGTCGTAACACGTGTACAAACCCCACGTTTTTGCGGAGATTGAATTTCAGTATAAGTTTTCTTTAAAGTATTAAAGCCAACACTTAAATGAGGGGACTTAGACTTACGAGTTTTACTTTCTCTAGGTTTTCTTACTAATTGATTTATAGTAGGCATATTTTCTCCTTTCTAAAACTACCACATTACCGGGCGTTTCATATTTGCCTTAAATTAGGCCTTGGCAAGCCAAAACCTAATTCAAATTTTTACGTTATGTATTATACACTTTTTTTAGAAATAGTCAATAGATTTATTAATATACTAAAAACTAAATCTCTTCCTCTTCTTCTGCATTTGGATCAGGGACTTCAATAAAATCAGCATCTACTAAACCCGTTCCCGCCGGGATTAAGCCACCAATAATGACGTTTTCTTTTAATCCTTCTAAAGAATCACGTTTCCCACGAATCGCTGCTTCCGTTAAGACTCGCGTTGTCTCTTGGAAACTTGCCGCCGACAAGAATGAATCAGATTTTAATGATGCTCTCGTAATACCTAATAGAACGGATTTTGCAAGTGGAACATCTTTTCCTTTTTCAATGCAATCATTAATATAATCAAATAATTCAGCTTTAGAAATAGAACTTCCTGGAAGTAAATCAGTCCCACCTTCATGAATAATCGCGACTTTTTGCATCATCTGTTTGATGATTATTTCAATGTGTTTGTCAGCAATTTCCACACCTTGTGAACGATAAACCTTTTGAACTTCTTTAAGAATATAGTTTTCGACAGCTTCTACGGTTCCAACCCTTAATAACTCTTTTGGACTAATTAATCCTTCGGTTATCCGGTCTCCCGCTTTGATGCGATCTCTTTCGTGAATAATTGGTACTTTCCCAGAATCAGTTAAATATTTCTTTTCATCTTTGACTTCTTTATTGGTAATTGTCACTTCAAAGCGATTATCTCTTTCATGACGAATATTGGAAACAATTCCATCAATCTCCGAAATAATAGCTTTACCTTTTGGTTCACGAGCTTCAAACAATTCTTGAATACGTGGTAAACCTTGCGTAATATCTTCACTAGCTACACCACCGGAATGGAAAGTTCTCATGGTCAATTGTGTTCCTGGCTCACCAATCGATTGAGCGGCAATAATGCCAACAACTTCGCCAGTTTCAACTATTTCGCCGGTTGATAAATCCCCTCCATAGCATTTTACACAAACACCATTTCGAGAATTACATGTTAATAAAGAACGGATGAAAACTTCTTTAATGCCTAAGCCGACAATTTTGTCAGCTAATTCATCATTTATGTATTCATTGCGGCCAACGATTAACTCGCCTGTATTAGGGTTTACAATCGGTTTACTTGCAAAACGTCCACGAATACGATCTTTTAACGGAACAATAATTGATCCATCATTTTCTTTAAACTCAAAAACGCGCATTCCTTTGTCCGTTCCACAATCATGTTCACGAACAATTACGTCGTGACTGACGTCAACTAAACGTCTTGTTAAATAACCAGATTCAGCTGTTTTTAAAGCTGTATCGGTTGAACCTTTTCTGGCACCATGCGTCGAAATAAAGAATTCAGACATTGTTAAGCCCTCACGGAACGAAGAGCGAATCGGAATATCCATGCTTTCACCGTTTGGTTTTGCCATTAATCCACGCATACCCGATAATTGCACGAAATTGGCAATATTACCACGGGCGCCACTATCACTCATCATATAAATGTGATTGGTTGCGAAATTGGCTGCAACTTCTTTTTTTATTTCGCCTTCAAGGGTTTCTTTTGCTTCTTTCCAAACACTAATAATATTGCTACGTCGTTCTTTCACATTCATGAATCCCCGGCGATACATATTATCATACTTATCAACTTTAACTTGGGCTTTTTCTAAGATTTCTTTTTTGATACCAACAACTTGAATATCAGAAGCAGCAACGGTAATTCCGGAAACAGTTGAATATTTAAAGCCTAAATCTTTCATCTTATCAAGTGTTTTCGAAGTTTCAGCTAATTTAAACTGTTTAAAAACTTCGGCAATTACCACTCCTAAGAATTTTTTTCTAAAAGGATGTGGAGGGTCGATTTGTTTTAAAGCCGCTTTATAATCAACACCCGGTTTCACAAAGAAACGGTCAGCCGTTTTATCTGTTAGGTTATTTAACTCAGCTTCATTCACGAAAGGAACAAATGGTTTTTCTTGAGGAAAAATCGAGTTAAAGATAATTTTTCCGTAAGTCGTAACTAAATATTTATCTAGTTGTTCTTCGGTAAATCTTGGATTATTAAGTTTTTTTGCTGGAACTAGTAAACGAGTGTGAAAACCAATTTTATCGTTTTCGTAAGCCATTTCAATTTCGTTAATGTCCTTGAACACTTTACCTTCACGTGGATCATTGGGGTCTTCAATCGTTAAATAGTAATTTCCTAAAACCATGTCTTGGGAAGGAGTGACAATTGGTTTACCATCTTTTGGAGCAAGAATGTTTTTTGACGCCAACATCAATAAACGACATTCAGCTTGAGCTTCTTCCGATAAAGGAACATGCACGGCCATTTGATCACCATCAAAGTCGGCATTAAAAGCCGGAGTGACAAGTGGATGTAAACGGATAGCTTTGCCTTCAACCAATTTGGGTTCAAAAGCTTGAATTCCCAAACGGTGAAGGGTCGGAGCACGGTTTAATAAAACCGGATGCTCAACGACAATTTTTTCTAACTCCGTCATGGCAATTGGGTCACCAGCATCAATCATTTCCTTAGCTCTTTTAATGCTAATTTTATTAGCATTGACATCATTGCTGTCGGTTTCTTTACTGGTAATGGCATGAATAATAAATGGTTTAAAAAGAATTAATGCCATTTCTCTTGGAATTCCACATTGATACATTTGCAAATCCGGACCGACAACAATAACACTTCGTCCAGAATAATCAACACGTTTTCCCAACAGATTTTGACGGAAACGGCCTTGTTTACCTCTTAATAAATCCGATAACGATTTTAGAGGACGATTCTTTTCCACAACAATCTTTTTATTCTTTTTGCCATTATCGATTAAAGCATCAACCGCTTCTTGCAACATCCGCTTTTCATTTTTGGTAATTAATCCCGGAGCACGTTGCTCGTATTGTTTACGTAATCGATTATTACGATTTAATATTCGACGATATAAGTCATTTAAATCAGTTGTCGCAAAACGACCACCGTCTAATTGAACCATTGGACGTAGATCTGGAGGAAGAACAGGAATAACATCCATAACCATCCACTCCGGTTTATTGCCCGATTCGTTGAAAGCTTTCACAACTTCAAGCCGCTTAATCAATTTATCACGTTTTTGTTTTGGAGCGGTTTTTAAATCAGCTCGCAATTGTTCAATTATTTCCGGCAACTTGAGTTCTTGAAGCAATTTTTTTATGGCTTCGGCACCAGTCAAAGCCTTAAACTTTGATGAGCCATATTCACGTTGGTATAAACTATATTCTTGTTCAGTAAGAATGCGATTTTTCGATAAAACACTTACTGTTCCTGGATCAACAACAATATAAGAAGCAAGATAAACAATGTCTTCAACTTCTTTTGTCTTCATATCCAGCATTAAAGCGATTTTGGAAGGACTATTTTTTAAAAACCAAGTGTGGACAACGGGAGCTGCCAGTTCGATATGACCCATTCGTTCACGTCGGACTTTACTTTCTGTCAATTCAACACCACATTTTTCACATTTGGTTGTGCCTTTGGGAGTCCTTTTTGATTTTCCACAAGCACATTGGTAGTCTTTTGTTGGGCCAAAAATAACCTCACAGAATAGACCATCTTTTTCCGGTTTTAAAGTTCGGTAGTTGATGGTTTCATGTTTCTTTACTTCACCATAACTCCAACTACGGATTTCTTCCGGAGAAGCAATTCCAATTTGCATATAACTATATTTTTTCTTTTCCAAATTTACACCTCAAATTTTCTAAGAAATGGTGGAATATTAACTAGCTTTTTTCGCAAGCGTGGCTTGGGCAATCTCTTCAACTAGACTTAAATTGGCAACATCGGCATTGGTTTCAGAATCGATTAGTTTAACACTGATGCCAAGTCCTTGTAATTCTTTTACAAGTACTCTAAAAGACTCAGGAATGCCAGGGCTTGGAACATTTTCACCATCAACTATGGCTTTATAAACCTTATTTCGGCCTACGATATCATCGGATTTGATGGTTAGCATTTCACGGAGTGTATAGGCTGCCCCGTAGGCTTCTAAAGCCCATACTTCCATTTCACCAAAACGTTGACCACCATTTTGGGCTTTTCCACCCATTGGCTGTTGCGTAACCAAAGTGTAAGGTCCTTCACTTCGAGCATGAAGTTTATCATCAACCATGTGGGCAAGTTTAATCATGTACATGACGCCAACCGAAATGCGGTTATCATAAACTTTTCCGGTTTGGCCATCGCGAAGGACCGTCTTTCCATCAGGGTCCATTTGCGCTTCTTTCATGATTTGGACTAAGTCTTCATTTTTTACGCCATCAAAAACAGGAGTAGCAATATAAGTTCCTAATTTTTTTGCAGCCATTCCTAAATGGATTTCAAGAACTTGACCAATATTTAATCGAGATGGAATACCTTGTGGGTTAAGCATTATATCAACCGGGGTACCATCAGCCATGTAAGGCATATCTTCTTGAGGTAAAATGCGTGAAATAACGCCCTTATTGCCATGACGTCCAGCCATTTTATCGCCTTCGGTGATTTTACGTTTTTGAACGATGTAGATGCGAACTACTTCATTAACCCCAGGATTTAATTCATCGCCATCTTTACGACGGAAATGTTCAATTCGATGAACAATTCCCCCGCCACCATGTGGAACACGAAGCGAAGTATTTCTTACGTCTTTGGAATTATCACTGAAAAGAGCGTGCGACAAACGTTCTTCAGGTGTAGGATCGGTCTGACCTTTAGGAGTAACTTTTCCAACTAAAATGTCGCCCTCTTTTACTTCTGCTCCCAAACGAACAATTCCCATTTCATCAAGATTGGCAATGGCATCTTTACGGTCATTTTCTAAGTCGCGAGTTATTTCTTCTTTTCCTAATTTTGTATCACGCACTTCAACTTCATATTTTTCAATATGAATGGAAGTATAGACATCATCTTGAACAAGACGCTCACTCATAACAATGGCATCTTCATAGTTATAACCATTCCATGTCATAAAGGCAATCGTAACATTGCGGCCAAGGGCCATTTCCCCTTTATCCATGGATGCACCATCGGCTAAAATATCATCTTTTGAAACCTTTTCACCTTTTTTTACAATTGGCTTTTGGTTTACACAAGTCGAGTGATTTGAGCGTTCATATTTTAATAATGAATATTCTTGCAGATTTCCAACTTCTTCGCGAATGATTATCTTTTTCGCATCAACATAGACAACCTCACCATCCGCTTGACAAACGACCGCGACACCGGAGTCTTTTGCAGCTTTTGCTTCGATTCCTGTTGCCACAAAAGCGGCTTCAGGACGTAAAAGCGGAATGGCTTGGCGTTGCATGTTAGCTCCCATGAGGGCACGGTTGGCATCATCATGCTCTAAGAAAGGTATACAAGCAGTTGAAACAGATACAATCTGTTTTGGTGATACGTCAATTTAATCAATTTTTTCTTTGATTACTT
>JBFXGS010000033.1:0-13960 GCA_050177775.1 Bacilli bacterium
AGGTAAAAAGGTTTTAATTGCGGCCGGCGATACTTTTCGCGCGGGGGCTTTTGAACAACTCCAAATATGGGGTCAACGCGTTTCATGTCCGGTTGTATCCAAACCGGAAGGAAGCGATCCTTCCAGCGTCATTTATGATGCGATCATGAAAGCCAAAGCCGAACATTACGACGTTTTACTTTGTGATACGGCGGGAAGATTACAAACCAAAATCAATTTAATGAAGGAACTCGAAAAAATAAAAAAAGTCATTGCCCGCGAAATCCCCGATGCTCCGCAAGATACTTTACTGGTCATTGATGCAACCACCGGTCAAAATGGTTTGAATCAAGCCAAAGCTTTTATTGAAGCCACCCAAGTTTCAGGCATTGTTTTGACGAAACTGGATGGAACCGCCAAAGGAGGCATTGTTTTAGCAATCCGCGAAAAATATTCCATCCCCATTAAATTTGTTTGTTTAGGCGAAAAATTAGAAGATATTGATTATTTTGATTTGGAAAAATATGTATATGGGCTGTTTGCTGAAATGATTGATGAGGAATAATCATGGATATATTAGAAAAACATCATCACTATATTTTATTGTTCGATTTTTATGGAACAATTTTAACGCAAAAGCAACAAGATTATTTTACGGATTATTATTTTAAAGATGCTTCACTGGCAGAAATTGCCAAACAAAATGGCATTAGTCGTGCTGCCGTCTTTGATCAACTCCACCGAGTTTATCAATTGCTTGATGAATACGAAGATCGTTTGAAACTGTTTGAAAAGTTTCAACAAAGAAACAATTTATTTGATCAGTATTCCAAGTCGTCTGAACCTAAGGTTTTAGAACTTATCGAGAAACTAAAAGAAATAGAGTAGGTACATTTATGCCCTTTGAAAGTTTATCTGAAAGAATTCAAATGTCGCTTCGCCGGATTACCGGTCGAGGAAAATTAAATGAAAATGACATTGAAGAAATGATGAAAGAAGTTCGGCTTTCATTACTGGAAGCCGATGTCAATTATAAAGTTGTCAAAAGTTTCACCGCCGAATTAAAACAAAAAGCGTTAGGTGAAAAAATTTTACAATCCCTAACTCCCGGAGAGATGGTTGTCAAAGTCGTTCATGACGAATTAAAACGCCTCATGGGCGATGAAGCGGTTTTGGTCAATTATAAAACCTCAGGTCCTTCGGTATTTATGCTTGTTGGTTTACAAGGCTCGGGAAAAACAACCCAAGCTGGTAAAATTGCCCAACTTTTAAGAAAAAAAGATGGCAAAAAACCCCTTTTAATTGCCGGTGATATTTATCGCCCGGCGGCCATCAACCAATTAGAAACGATTGGCAAACAACTGGGAGTCGAAGTTTTCCAAATGGGAACGCAAACAAAAGTTGTCGAGATTGTTACCAAAGGTTTAGCATATGCTAACGCCAAAAGTTGTGATTTGGTCATCATTGATACGGCGGGCCGTTTGCATATCAATGAAGAATTAATGCAAGAACTCGATGAAGTTCAAAAAGTAGCTAAACCCGATGAAATATTATTGGTAATTGACGCGATGATGGGACAGGATGCTTTAAATGTCATTACTTCCTTTAATGAAAAATTACCTTTAACGGGTTGCATCCTGACCAAATTAGATGGGGATACTCGGGGTGGAGCGGCTTTATCAGTACGTTATTTAACTAATATTCCGATTAAATTTGCGGGGATGGGTGAAAAATTAGATCAAATTGAAATTTTCCATCCGGACCGCATGGCTGGAAGAATATTGGGAATGGGTGATATTGTCACTTTAGTGGAAAAAGCTTCCGAAAATATTGATGAAGAAGAAGCCATGAAACTTGCTGAAAGAATGCAAAAAGGCGTTTTCAATTATAATGATTTTATCAAGCAAATTAAGTGGATTAAAAAAATTGGTTCTTTAAAAGGAATCTTAGGCATGATTCCGGGGTTAGGAAAACAAATCAAAAATATGGATATTGATGAAAAACAATTTACTTATTTAGAAGCGATTGTTTTATCAATGACACCAATTGAAAGAAAGACCCCCGAATTATTAACCAAAAGCATGTCAAGACGCGAACGCATTTCCCGAGGTTCGGGTCGACCATATCCGGAAGTAAATGCTTTAATAAAACGTTTTGAAGATATGAAAATCCAAATGATGGCTTTCGCAAACATGAAGGACAATCCCAATGCTCGTCCAACCATTCCCAATGTTCAACGCAAACCCAGTAAAGGTAAAGGAAAAGGAAAAGGTAATTTTCGCTTTTGAGGTGATTTATGAATTTTAAGGAATTTGAAGAAAGAATAAGTAATATAAACAATCAAATTTTTGCCTTCTTTATGCAAATTGAAGAAGAAGAAAACCATAACATTAATGACGTTTTTCAAACCTTAAAACAAAGTCTTAACACCAAAAAGGAAGTTCTTTTCCAGTTTGAACAACAATTAAGACAAGACGATGATCTTTATAAAACTAAATTAGAAAACCTAGAATCAAGCATTACTAATCTAATAAATGAAACACCGGCCCTCCTTTATTCGCTTGATGATAAAAGAAATGAAATAAAGCAAGCTAAGCAAGATGAGCAAAACAAAATAATTGGTATTCAAATAAGAAGACGAAGTGAATTTGCCCATCGCATCAACACGCTTAACAAAGATTTAGCGAATGTTTTAAAAGAACGAAATGGACAACTTGAAGAAGAAGACAAGAATTACAAAGTTCGAGAAGCTGAACTTAATCGTCGGATGAACATTGACTTACAAAAAGCCACCGAACTTACCATCAAAGCTTCAAATGAGTTTGAAAAATTATTGCTCGAGACAAATGAACCAAGCGGGATTGCGGAAATAAAAAAGAAAATTGTTGCGCTTAGAGCCGAAGGTTTTAAAGAACAAGAGAGTATTAAAAATAAATATGAATTTTCTTTTATTGAAAATACTCTGGAGTTTAAACGTTTTTATGAAAAGATAGTTTTAGACAATGCTTTAACCTCCGAGGATTTTTTTCTTAAAATCAAGGCTTTGGAAAAGCAAAGAAACGGCTTAGATTTTGCTGATCAATTAAAGCTGACGCTGTTTAACTTAGAATTAGACAAACAATATAATGAGTGGGAAAAAGAACAAAACTTGTTTGCGGTTGATTGGACCATCAATAATTTTTCAAAGCAAGCAGCTTTGAAAAAGCAAATTAGCGATGAAATGACAACCAAGAATGCTATCAAAAAACAGAAATATCAAGATTATCAAACCTTTGCCAATGCAGTTGATGTTTCTCAACTCGATTCATATCGCCCTTTAGAATTATTGATATCGAACAACGTGAAAAAGCAATGCAATTATTTGCTTGAAAGCCTTTCGGATTGCATTGAAGTTTTCCAAACCAGTTTAATATCGATTGTTGAAAACACTTGGAATCTAAAAAAGAGTTTGCGAAATGATTTATCAAAGTTTTTACTTGTGGCGATAAAAGATGAACTTCCCCTTCTTGAACCCCATTATAAGCAAGAAATAATGGAAATTGAGCGATTTTGTATCGAATATTACAAACTTCAAAACAAACGATTTCAAAACTTTTTGAAAGCGGTTGCCACTCAAACCAAGAACTTATTGCGTGAAGTAAAAACCACGATTGCGATTTTTAAAGACTACTACCTTGAAGAACAAACATATCGTGAAGATATGGATAAGAAACTTGGGGTTGAATTATCAAAAGGCTATCAAGCCGCGCTTGGTTATCTTGACATCAACTATCATAAACAAGAATCCGTGATTAAGACTTTTGATGAAAAAACAAAAAGCGAAGTTGAAAAACATCAGCTTAGTATGGATTTTAAAAAACAATTAATTGAAGGAACCTTTCAAGATCAACTTAAAGCTTTGAACGAGCAAATAAAGAAAGTCGAACTTGATAACAAGCACCGCTTGGATGAAGAAGAAAACAATTATCAATTATTTATTAAGAATTCTAAAATCAAACAATCAAGTTTAAAACGTGATTTTAGCGATAATGTGCTTCTCCATGAGCATCTACTAGATAAAAAATATCGCCAAGCTTTAATCAAAAATGAAAAAGAGCGAAAAGCCAAGATTAAAGCATTATAAAAAACGCGTAAAACGCGTTTTAGATTAATTTCTTTAAGATGATTTTGATTAATTCATTGATTGGTTTATCAATATTGGCTTCCATGGTTGGTTGCATAGCCTTGATTTCATTGGTGCTGTAGCCCATCGCTTTGAGAGCATCCCGAATATCTTTTAGTTTAGGATTTTCTTTGGCCCCGACTTGGTTTAAATCAAGTTTTCCATGCAAATCAAGAATGATTTGTTGGCTGGCTTTGGGACCGACTCCTGGGAAACGTTGCAAATATTTACTATCAGCAACTTGGATGGCTTGGATGACTTTGTCAATTGCGCCACTAGCGATAATGGCCATTGCCCCTTTGGGACCAATTCCTTTTACGGAAATTAATTTCAAAAACAAGTCACGTTCTTCCATCGTCTTGAAGCCATATAAATCAAAGATTTCTTCACGGACATGCAAATAAGTATAGACTGTGACGGAAGCGTTAACTTCAAAGCTAAAAGGATTTCCCGTTTTAATTAAATAACCGATTCCATTATTTTCAATTACGACATAATCGCCTCGGACGATTGTAACCGTGCCTTTAATATAATTATACAATTTATTCACCACCAACGTTTATTATATCAGTTTTAGCGATGTTTGTAAATCAAAGGTGGAGAAAGTAAGAGCAATTTATGGAAACAAATGATATTTTACTTGAAGAATTTGATCGAAGTTTAAGACCAAAGCGGTTAGTTGATTATATCGGTCAAGACCAAATTAAAGAAAATCTAAATGTTTTTATTTCTTCAGCTTTAAAAAGAAATGAGACTTTGGATCATGTTCTTCTTTATGGTCCTCCCGGTTTAGGAAAAACAACCTTGGCGGGAATAATTGCCAATGAAATGGGGGGAAAATTCCATTCCATGACTGCACCTTCCATTGATCGAATTGGTGATTTAGTGGCGATTCTTTCTAATCTTGAAGCGGGCGATGTCTTATTCATTGATGAAATCCATCGCTTGCCAAGAGTTGTGGAAGAAGTCCTTTATTCAGCGATGGAAGATTTTGTCGTGGATATTATGATCGGCAAAGATGCCACTGCCAACTCGATTCGGATTGATTTGCCTCCGTTCACATTGATCGGTGCAACGACCAGATGTGGTGATTTATCCGGTCCACTACGAGATCGTTTTGGGATTGTTCACCAACTTAATTATTATCAAACCTCCGAATTAAAGCAGATTGTTAATCGAACTTCCCGTGTTTTTAACTTTAGTATCGATGAACAAGCGGCTTGGGAAATTGCTCGCCGTTCCCGCGGTACGCCACGGGTGGCTAATCGTTTATTCCGAAGAGTACGGGATTTTGCGCAATTCGAAGATGAATTTTGCCAAATGATTGCTTATGACTTAACCAAAGCTTCTTTAATAAAATTAAATATTGATGAAGCGGGTTTAAATGAAACGGATCATCGTTATTTGCGTTCGTTAGTGGAACGCTTTAAAGGTGGACCGGTCGGATTGAGTGCTTTAGCTTCATCTATTTCCGAAGATATGACGACACTTGAAGATGTTTATGAACCTTATTTATTACAAGAAGGTTTTATTTTACGAACATCAAGAGGGCGAATGGCAACCGAAAAAACATTCAAGCATTTAGGAATGGGATATGAAAGTCGACTCTTTTGATTATTATTTGCCTGAAAAATTAATAGCTCAGACGCCTTTAGAAAAAAGAAGTTCTTCAAAAATGTTAGTGTTGAATCGTTCTTTAGGAACGATTGAAGACTTCCATTTTTATGATTTACCTCTTTTTTTAAATGAAAATGATGTTTTGGTGTTAAATGATACCAAAGTATTGCCTTCACGAATCTTTGGTGAGAAGGTTGATACTAAAGCCAAAATTGAAGTACTTTTATTAAAAGAAGAACATGATTATTGGGAAGTATTAGTTCGTCCGGCTCGCAGAATCAAAGTTGGGACGATCATAAATTTCTCATCCCTTTTTACGGGAGAAATAGTGGCGAAGTTTGATGAAGGAATTTGTCATCTGCGTTTTCAATATCAAGGGATTTTTTTGGATTTGTTGTCGCAATTAGGAACTATGCCCCTTCCTCCCTATATTCATACCACTTTGAAGGATCAAAATCGTTATCAAACCATTTATGCGAAAACAATTGGTAGTGCGGCCGCACCGACTGCCGGACTTCACTTTGATGATGAAGTTTTCCAAAAACTAAAAGCCAAGAATGTCACGATCGCCAGGGTTACTTTACATATTGGATTAGGTACTTTTCGAAGTGTGAGTGTTGAAAATGTGGAGGATCACCACATGCACAGCGAATGGTTTTCGATGAACCAACCAACCGCTCAAATTCTTAATGAAGCTAAGCAAAAGAACAAAAGAATTATTTGTGTGGGAACGACTTCCACAAGAACCCTGGAAGCCATATACCAAAAATATCACGAATTTAAAGAGACGACGGAAGAAACGAATATATTTATTTATCCCCCTTATCAATTCCAAGCCGTGGATGCTTTAATCACGAATTTTCATCTTCCCAAATCAACGCTATTAATGTTAGTAAGTGCTTTTTACTCTCAACCCAAAATTATGGAAGCATACCAATATGCGATTTTGCATGACTATCGCTTTTTCTCTTTTGGCGATGCCATGTTCATCCAGTAAGGATTATTATGGTAATAAAATACGAATTAATTAAAAAAAGTCCCGATTCCATGGCTCGTTTAGGGAAAATAACGACGCCTCATGGCGCTTTTGAGACCCCGGTATTTATGGCTGTGGGAACACAAGGAACAGTTAAGACCTTGATAAAAGAAGAGCTTGAAGCCATTGGTTCCCAAATCATTTTAGGGAATACCTATCATTTATGGAATCAACCCGGTCATATCATCGTTAAGCAAGCCGGAGGGTTACACCGTTTTATGAATTGGGATCGTTCCATCCTCACTGATTCCGGTGGTTTCCAAGTGTTCAGTTTAGCAAATCTTCGCGATATCACTGAAGAAGGCGTGACTTTTAAGCATCATAAAAATGGTGATAAATTATTTTTATCTCCGGAAAAATCGATGGAAATCCAAAATGCTTTGGGTTCGGATATTATGATGGCTTTTGATGAATGTCCTCCCTACCCGTCAACCTATGAATACATGAAATCTTCAGTCGAAAGGACCTTAAGGTGGGCTAAACGCTCATTAGATGCTCATCAAAACACAACCACACAAGGATTGTTTGGAATTGTTCAGGGCGGAGAGTATTTTGATTTGCGGAAACATTGTGCTGAGGTTTTAGTGGGCATGGATTTTGATGGTTATTCAATCGGCGGATTAAGCGTTGGTGAACCAAAAGCAATTCAAAACCAAGTTTTACAGTTCACAACCCCCTTGCTGCCGGAAAACAAACCCCGCTATTTAATGGGAGTCGGTTCGCCAGGAGCTATTTTGGATGCAGTGGAACGTGGTGTGGATATGTTTGATTGTGTTTTGCCAACCAGGATTGCCCGCCATGGAACGGCAATGACCACTTTTGGGCGGGTTATCATTAAAAACAAACAATATGAAACGGACTTTACCCCTTTAGATTCTCACTGTGATTGCTATACTTGTCAAAACTACACCAAAGCTTATTTAAGGCATTTGTTTAAAGCTGAGGAAATGCTTGGACATCGATTGCTTAGCATTCATAACATCAATTATTTGCTCAGATTAACCGAAAACATTCGTGAAGCCATTAGAAATGATCGTTTTATGGAATATAAGGAGCAAGTGTATCGGGAATACGGCTTACATTTTTCCGAAAAGGACTTTTAAATGAAAAAAATTAGTTTTATATTATTTTTTTTATTGGCTTTTTTTATGATTGGTTGTGATGGAAATCAAGTCTCGCCCCATGAAAATGAAATTGTCTTTCATTTTCCGGAAGAATATTTAACTTATTTGCCGTATGATAGCGTCCCCGATTATCATTTCACGTTTAGCGGAACGGTTAATACGATTGATGCGGCGACCACCACCAACAAAAAAGTATTTGGCAAAAACGATGATTTTATTATTAGTGCCTTAATTTCGGATTTGTTTTCAACATATAAAGATGAACAAAGGCTGGAAACAAGATTATTATTAACGCAAACCGCCTTTGAAACAAGAATGAATATTTTAGAAATGGATGATGACGGTGAGCCATATCAAAAATCACAGATTTTAAAAGTCGAAAACGGGCAAATTTTTGAGGAAATTGCCTATATTTTGCTGGAAAACGGTTTGACTTTGACTTTTGAATACCGACGCTTTGTTACAAAAAGGGATGGTGTTGCCACCACCATGTATTGTTGGAAATACACAACACCCCTTAATGCCGTCTTACATTATCCTTTGATTATTCATGAACAGCAAGGAGAAAAACAATTATATATTGTCCCGCTTCCTTTAAAATCAGTTTATCGAATTGGTTTAAACGACAAAATTCCTTTATCAGCCTTTTTAGAGAAAGATGAGTTTTTAGATCCTCTTTATTCACAGTTCTATTATCCTGATTTTAATGAAGACCCAAGGTCGGATGAAATTTTTGATTTAGAAACAAATATTGAAAAAGTAAAACAATATTATCGGACATATCACCAAGGAGAGCAAGTTGGCGATGCTTTTCTTTTCACTTATTTAGAAGTAACATTTCAGGTTGTTTTTAATGATGATTATTTTACGATTACCTTATTTAATAATTTATAAACAAACCTGATAAAAAGCCAATGAAAATCGAATTAAATTATTTATTTTTATTTTAATTTATGTTATAATCAATTAACAAACTAGTATTTGCCAACCAAGGAGGATCTTATGTTTAGTCAAGACGCGTTTAATGAAAAGCCAGTAATAAAAGTTGTTGGTGTCGGCGGTGGCGGTGGTAATGCCGTCAATCGAATGATTGAAAATGATGTAAAAGGTGTTGAATTCATAGTTATCAATACCGATGCCCAAGTCTTGCGCCTTGCGAAAGCGGATACGCGTTTACAAATTGGTAAACAACTGACACGAGGATTAGGAGCAGGAGCTGATCCCGAAATCGGGCAAAAAGCGGCTGAAGAATCCGAAGATGAAATTCGCGAAATCTTAAGAGGAAGCGACATGGTCTTCATCACGGCTGGTATGGGTGGCGGAACCGGAACCGGTGCGGCTCCGATTGTTGCGAAAATAGCGAAAGAATTAGGTTGCTTGACCGTCGGGATTGTTACCAAGCCTTTCTCTTTTGAAGGACGAAAACGTCAAGCCCAAGCGATTCGGGGATTAGAAAGATTAAAACCACTTGTTGATACTCTAATCGTCGTTCCAAATGACAAATTGTTATCAATTACTGATAAAAATACCCCGATGTTGGAAGCCTTTCGTGAAGTTGACAACGTTCTTCGTCGTGGTGTCCAAGGGATTGCCGAGATTGTGGCTATTCCAGGCTTAATCAATGTTGACTTTGCGGATGTTCGAACTGTAATGCGTAATAAAGGAACAGCTTTAATGGGAATTGGAATTGCTGCCGGACCAAATCGAGCGGTTGAAGCAGCCAGAAAAGCGATTCGCAGTCCTTTATTGGAAATTGACATTAACGGAGCAACCGATGCGATTGTCTTTATAACCAGTGATGTGGATATTGCCATGCAAGAAGTTGTGGAAGTAATGACCGAAATTCAAAACGCATCATCTTCGGAAATCGACTTAGTTTGTGGAACGGGATTCAATATGGATCTTCAAGGTGAACTGATTGTCACTGTAATTGCCACGGGCTTTGATTCGAAAGACGTTCCGGTTGAAGAAACGGCTAATGCAGGTTTTCCAAGCTATAAACCAATTGAAAAAGAAGTAAAACCAACTTTTGTTCCGGAACCAACTAGTGAAATCACAAAACCATTGGAAAGTGTCCAAACCGAAAAAAAAGAACGAGTAAAAGGTGATACGACTATTCCATCATGGTTAAAAAATCGTTTTAAATAATAAGGGAATCGTGATTGATTTCCTTTTTTTATTGGTGTCGGTTTTTTGGCCTTTCTTTTCTTCCATAATGCTTTACAAAAGCGCAAATGAATAATTAAACGAATCCCTACTTAAATTAGCTGAGCGCAAATTTGAAAATTTTTCATAAAAACTAATTTATTAACAATTAAAGTAATTAGTGATATAATGATAAAACGAAAAGGAATAAAAGAAGATATGCACAATAAAAAAATCCGAATCATTACTTTAGCAGCCATGTTTGCATCAATGGCAATCGTTTTAAAAACATTTTTATCAATTCAAATTAGTGATAGCATGCGAATAAGTTTATTTCCTATTCCTTTGTTGATAGGGGGGTTTTTACTTGGTCCTTGGTGGGGACTTTTAATGGGGTTTGTTACGGACACGGTTTATTTCATGATTTCTCCAAATGCCAGTTTTTGGTCGGTTTACAGCATTTCGACGATGATTTGGGGTTTGGCGGGGGGACTAATTAAACTAGTTCCTGTGAAAAAGGATCTTTGGAAATACATCATTGTCATTGCCATTACGACTTGTTCAGAAACCTTAATTAATACAATAGCCAATGTCATTTATGGAATTTCGAATGCCACATTACTTTGGCGCATCTTTGCGATGATTATTCGTTTTCCTTTTTTAGTGTTGACAACCCAAATTATTATTAAACAATTTTTGCTTTTAACGGATCCAAATCCCGCTCATAAGTGAATACCTTTTCAATTCACAATTCTTGTAAAGAGTTGAGAAAAGGTGTATAATAATTAAAGGAATTAAGGAGAAGAATTCATGAGTGAATCATATAATAAAAAACCAATGATGCTAGTGATAATGGATGGATTTGGGCTAACGGATACTAAAGTCGGCAATGCGATTGCCGCAGCCAAGACGCCGAATCTTGATTATCTCTTTCAGAATTATCCCAATACTACTTTAGGAGCCAGTGGAGAAGATGTTGGTTTGCCGGAAGGACAAATGGGAAATAGTGAGGTTGGTCATTTAAATATCGGAGCGGGAAGGACCGTCTATCAGTCTTTAACAAGGCTAAATATTGCTGTCCGCAACCAAAAACTTGATAAAATTCCCGCCATTCAAAAAGCTTTTTCACAAGCTAAGGCAAATCAAAGCAAATTACACATTATGGGATTGTTATCCGATGGTGGCGTTCACTCCCATATTGAACATATTTTATATTTATTGGAAAAAGGGGTTAAGTTTGGCATTAAAGAAGTAGTTGTCCATGCTTTTTTAGATGGTCGCGATGTTCCTCCAAGGTCAGCAACCATTTATTTAAAGCAATTGCAAGATAAAATCAATGAATTAGGAAATAGTAAAATTGGAGTTATCAGTGGACGATACTATGCCATGGATCGTGATAAGAACTTTGATCGTCTACAGTTAGCTTATGATGCGTTAGTATATAATAACGGAATGTTGAAAGATGTATTTCAAGGCATCAGCGAGAACTATGCCAATGGCATTTCGGATGAATTTGTCGTTCCTTATATCGCCTCAATTGATTCCAATATTGAAGATGGGGATAGTGTCATTTTTGCAAACTTCCGTCCGGACCGAGCCATTGAAATGTCCGTCAGCTTAACCAATCCTGATCTTGTGCCTTTAAAAAATAAACATTATTTTAACAATCTAACTTATGTTTCGATGATGCCATATAGCGAAAACGTTCGAGGTGAGCTTGCTTTTAGTTTACAAGAGCTTGACAATACCTTTGGAGAAATCATCAGTGCCCAAGGATTGACGCAATTAAGAATCGCGGAAACCGAAAAATATGCCCATGTTACTTATTTCTTTGATGGTGGAGAAGATAAAGAAATTCCCCTTTCCACAAGAATCTTAATCCCTTCGCCAAAAGTTCCGACCTATGACTTAATGCCGGAAATGAGTGCGTATTTAGTTTGTGATCGGGTTCTAAAAGAACTTGATTCCCGAAAGTATGATGTGGTGATTCTTAATTTTGCTAATTGTGATATGGTGGGACATACAACGGTATTTGATGCTACCGTCAAAGCCGTTGAAACGGTTGACGAATGTGTCGGCAAAATCTATCATAAAATCATGGAACTGGATGGAACATTAATGATTATTGCGGACCATGGGAATGCTGAAAAAGTGTTTGATGAATTTGGTAAACCGTTTTCTGCTCACACAACCAATCCTGTCCCTTGTATTATTACGAAAAAAGGGTTAAAATTAAGAAAAGATGGGATCTTAGGCGATGTTGCCCCGACCATGTTACAACTAATGAATATCACAAAGCCCCAAGCGATGACGGGGATTTCAATTATTGATTCAAAAGAAGAAAGGAAATAAAAATTATGCCGTTTATTAAAGAAGTTTATGCACGTGAGGTTTTAGACTCGCGAGGAAATCCAACTGTTGAAGTTGAAGTTTACACCGAAAGTGATGCCTTTGGTCGTGCTATTGTTCCAAGTGGAGCATCCACCGGTGAACATGAGGCTGTTGAGCTTCGCGACGGAGATAAAAACCGTTATTTAGGAAAAGGCGTCTTAAACGCTGTTGACAATGTTAATGATGTGATTGCTCCCGAAATTATTGGGATGAATGTTTTTGATCAAGTTGGTATTGATAAATTAATGCTTGAACTTGATGGAACAGCCAATAAGGGAAAATTGGGTGCTAATGCCATTTTAGGTGTGTCGATGGCTGTCGCTCGTGCAGCTGCTGATTTATGTGGTTTGTCTTTATACAATTATTTAGGCGGATTCAATGCGAAAGAATTACCGACACCGATGATGAATATTTTAAACGGCGGTTCCCATGCTGACAATAATGTTGACTTCCAAGAGTTTATGATTATGCCGGTTGGTGCTCCTTCCTTTAAAGAAGCGTTAAGAATGGGAGCGGAAGTTTTCCATAATCTTAAGAAAGTTTTAAAGAACCGTGGTTTAAATACTTCAGTTGGTGATGAAGGCGGATTTGCTCCTAACCTTACCAGTAACGAAGAAGCGATCATCGTCATTTTAGAAGCTATTAAAAATGCCGGTTATGTTCCGGGAAAAGATGTTGTTTTAGCAATGGATGTGGCGGCTTCCGAGTTTTATAACAAAGAAACAAAAACTTATGTCCTTGATGGCGAAGGCGGAAAAGCTTTCGATTCCAAAGCTCTTTCCCAATATTATGCTGAACTTGTGGAGAAATATCCAATTGTTTCGATTGAAGACGGCCTTGATGAGAACGATTGGGATGGTTGGAAATATTTAACCAAACTTATTGGCAAGAAAATCCAATTGGTTGGCGATGATTTATTTGTAACCAACACTAAACGAATTGCCAGAGGAATTGATCAAGGTGTTGCCAATTCGGTTTTAATTAAAGTTAACCAAATTGGAACGTTAACAGAAACTTTTGAAGCCGTGGAAATGGCTAAAAAAGCGGGTTACACCGCCGTTATAAGTCATCGTTCCGGTGAAACGGAAGATACAACGATCGCGGATATCGCTGTTGCTTTAAATGTCGGACAAATTAAAACAGGTTCCATGAGCCGAACTGATCGTATTGCGAAGTACAACCAATTATTAAGAATTGAAGATGAACTTGGTTCAACGGCGGTTTTTAATGGAATTAAATCACTATATAGCGTCAAAAAATAACATGATTGCGGGGATATTCTAAATAGAATATTCCCTTTTTTTATGTAAAATAAAGAAGAATTACAAAGGCGGTTTTATAACATAATAAAGTCTTGTTAGCATATCTTGCAAATGTTCAGCCCTTCATGTATTTGTTTTTATAAAACAAAGTTAACCAATAAAGCAAATAGCATAATAAAGTTTTTTCTTTACAAAAAAGGTTTTTTTGATTTTCTAAAGGGTTTGTATTCTTTTTTTTCAAGAA
>JBFXGS010000034.1:0-13943 GCA_050177775.1 Bacilli bacterium
ATTATCAAGATGTATCGCACATGTTATCGGTCTTAGAAGAAGAAATCTTAGCTGACTTAATCAAGATTGTGGAAAAAAACCAGGTGGTGGGCTCGGAGTACCGCGTAATGCCGACATTAATTGAACTTGTGGAATACTTACACCAGGATTTGCCTTTTTGCAAAGCCCTGGTCGGTCCCCACGGCGATATCAATTTTATTGATATGTTAAAAAAAGCGATGATTGAAGAAACCAAAAAAGCCATGCCCGCTTTGCTGACCAAATATAATGAAACCTTTATTGAGTTTTTAATGGTTTATATTGTTTCAGGAAGCATTGGGGTTTTTCAAGAATGGTTTAAGACGGATTGTTTAGCTCCCCTTCCCGATATCATTGAACCTTGTGAGAAAATGATTGTTGGGGGTCTATCAACCATATAACAAAAAAACCTTTGTTTGATCACCAAGCAAAGGTTATTTTTTAAATTTGTCATTGAGTTTGTCTAAGAAAGCATTGACGGTAACCCATCTTTTCTTCATAACCCAAATTAAGAAGATGCCAATGATGAGAATTACCCCCCAAAAAACTAAACCCCACCCTTCTAGGGGAATAAAAGAACGATCAAAGAAATAACTGGTCAAAAAAATCGGCAATGGCCTGGTTAAGAAGATGGTGATTAAGAAAAAGCCCCACGACATCGAAGTCAATCCCGCGACAAAGCAAAGAACATCATCGGGGAAAAAAGGAAACAGCAGCATGACGAAAATGACTAAGTTTTCTTTTCCGCCCAATATTTTTAAATATTTCTCGACAACTTCTTTTCCTAAAATCCAGTCGACCACTTTTCGCCCAAATAACTTTCCCGTTAGAAAGGCTAATAAGGATCCGGATAAAACACCGATACTGGTTAATATAGCCGATTGCCAAGGCCCAAACAGGATTCTTCCCACAATAATGGTTGCTGTATTGGAAATGGGGAGGATGGTTGTTTGCATAAACTGAATTAACACAAAGATGATTTTCGCATTATCTTCATACGATAAAATTTCTTGTTGGAGGGCAAGGGGATCATCAAAGATTTTGTTTAAACCCAAGGCAAAGTAACTGAATAAAAGTAAACCGATGAAAATTAACAAAATGCCAAGGGATATGAATAAGCGGATGAAACGCTGTTTTTTATCCGTCATCATTTTTAGTAAAACTTACAGATTTGGTCAAGAGTTTTGCGATGTTTTTCTTTTTGTCCATTCGCCTTTGGATAACCGATGGCAATAACTAGTCGGACTTTTTCTTGCTTCTTAAGTTTTAAGGTTTCTTTTAATTGTTGTTCATTGAACCACCCTAAAATACAACTGCCTAAACCTTCCTTTGTTGCGGCTAAGGTTAAGTAAGCAACAAAGATGCCAATGTCGATTGATTTGAAATCAAGATCTTTGATTTTACTGATGGTGTTTGATATAATATTGTCCACGGTATTGGTCACAACTAATAAAACCGGAGCCGCTTTCACAAACCGGTTCATTCCAAGATGGGTGCAAGCCGTTTTTGTTTTGTTTAAAGCATCACCCGATGTTACGGCATGAACAAACCAGGGTTGGCCGTTGACGGCTGAAGGGGCTAAACCGGCTTGAGCGATAATGGACGCCAATTTGGCTTGTTCAACAGGTTGTTCCAGGAAATTTCGACAACTGCTTCGCTGCTTAATTAACTCTGTAAAATCCATAAATTTCTCCTTTTTATCATTATAACATATTTTTTTCATAACTTTTTAAAAAAGCAACAACAAAAAGTAGGTGCTTTAATTTGCGTAATAGCAATTATTGTGCTATAATATTTTAAAGAAAGAAAGGAATTTACCTTATGATATTTAAAGATTATCCTTATGTGCGACCCAATTTAGATGAAGTAAAAAAGGCTTATGAACAAGCCATTGCCGCTTTAAAAAACGCTGTGGTGGTGGAAGACGTTGTTTTCGCGATTGATTCCATTAATAAAGTTCGCAATACTTTGCAAACGATGCAATCTTTAGTGGGAGCTCGCAATGCCATTGATACGACGGATAAGTTTTATGAAGGCGAACAAAACTTTTTTGATGAAAACTCCCCTTTTATTTCGGGATTTGAAAACCAATTGGCGTTAGCTCTTCATACCAGTCCTTATAAACCTGATTTGATTAATAAATATGGAAAACAGTTGTTTGCTTTAATCGAAGCTAACTTAAAGACCTTTAAACCCGAAATCATTGAAGATTTACAAGAAGAAAACAAATTGGTTACCGAATATACCAAATTAACCGCCAGTGCCAAAATTGAGTTTGATGGCAAAATCAATAATTTATCGCAAATGGCGCCCTATGCGATTTCTTTAAACCGCGACACCCGAAAACAAGCGGAAGCGGCCGTAATGAAGTTCTTTGAAGACAATGAAGCGAAATATGATGAAATTTATGATAAATTAGTTAAAACAAGAACGCGAATTGCGAAAAAACTAGGATATGAAAACTTTGTGGAAGTTGGCTATGCTAGGTTGGGCCGAACCGATTACGACAGTAAAATGGTTGCCAACTATCGCAAACAAGTTGAAAAGGATTTAGTGCCGGTAGCCGTTTCGATATTCCAAGAAAAAGCGAACCGTCTTGGCATTAAAGACATGAAGAGTTATGACCTGGGCATCAACTTTGTTTCCGGCAATCCTAAACCACAGGGGGATCGTGATTTCTTAGTTGCTCAAGCCCAAAAAATGTATCATGCGATGAGTAAAGAAACCGGCGAATTTATTGATTTCATGATTAATCATGAGCTCCTTGATTTAGAAGCTAAACAAGGAAAAGCTGGGGGCGGTTTCTGCACATATTTTCCGGATTACCAATCCCCATTTATTTTCTCGAACTTTAACGGGACGGCCGGAGATGTGGATGTCTTAACCCATGAAGCCGGTCATGCCTTTCAAGTTTTCTCAAGTCGTCACTTTGCCGTTCCGGAATATTATTGGCCAACGATGGAATCGGCAGAAATTCATTCCATGAGTATGGAGTTTTTCGCTTGGCCATGGATTGATTTATTCTTTGGAAAAGATACCGATAAATATAAATATGAGCATTTAGCGGGTTCCATCACTTTCATTCCTTATGGAGTGGCGGTTGATGAATACCAGCATGAAATGTATGAAAATCCGGAATTAACTCCGGATGAACGAAAAACGGTTTGGCGTCGCATTGAAAAGAAATACTTACCTTATAAAGTTTATGATAATGCCTTCTTAGAAAAAGGGACTTATTGGTTTAGGCAAGGTCATATCTTCAATACTGCTTTCTATTACATTGATTACACGTTAGCGCAAGTTTGTGCTCAACAATTTTGGATTTTGAATCGCGATAACCATCAAAAAGCTTGGGAAAAGTATTACAAGTTATGCACTTTGGGTGGAAGTAAATCTTTCTTAGGTTTAATTGCTGATACGGGCTTAAAGAATCCGTTTGTTGACGGAACCGTTGCGCTGATTGTGAAAGAATTACAAGCTTTCTTAGATAATTTCGATCAATCGAAATTAAAATAACAATGAAAATTCCAGAAGAACAAAAAGAATTAGCCACCAAACTAAACAATTACCTTGCGAATAAAGATTATGCCAAGTTCTATTCGTTTCGATATGAAGTATTAGAACATTTCCATGATGATTTAGATATTGTCGATGAGCTTTTGATGGCTGGCTTTGTTTTAAAGGAGTTTCGCAATAACCTAATTTTTGGTCAACAATTGTTGGCCAAAAATTATGAAAGCATGGCCATGTTATATTATATGTTGCTGTCATGCATCGGTAGTCTTGATTTACCCATGGCTTTTTCACTAATCAAAAAAAGCCCAATTTTACAAAAACCGGAATACCAAGAATTTCATAATTGGGAAAATGCCAACTATGCGCATTTGTTAACTTTGTCTTCCACTTCATCTTTCTCACAATTGACGCTCTTGCTGATGGTTTATTGTGAAAGCTTGGGGCGGGAACTGAGTTTTGATGATCTTCAAAAGCAAGATGTTTTATTGGTGCGCTGGTTTGATCTTTTAAACATGCTTTATGAAATGGGATATCCCGAAGAAATACTCAACGAACTACAAAAGATTACAACAATAATCTTTTCTGATGAAGAAAATTAAAGGAGAATAAAAACATGAATGTCAATATTGAAAGAAACCCCGAGGATAAAGTCCTCTTAACCGTGGAATTAACCAAAAATGAATTCCAAGTTTATTTTGAAGAAGAATTAAAAAAATTAATGGAAAAAGCCGAAGTAAAAGGTTTTAGAAAAGGCAAAGTTCCCCGTGATATGTATTTAAGAAAATTTGGTGAAGGCCAAGTTTACCAAAACGCTTTAGATAGTGCCTTAAGTCGTTCCTATTATCAAGCCGTTGAAGAAAACAATGTTTCGGTAATTGATGAACCCAAGATCGATATCGATTTTGAATTGTTCGATAAAGAAAAAACGTTAAAATATAAAGCCGAAGTTTTAGTTTATCCCGAAGTGGTGTTAGGAAAGTACTTCGGTGTGGAAGTAAAAAAGGATACCACCGAGGTTACCGACAGTGAAGTCGAAGCCGCGATTAATCGAGATTTAAAAAGCAAATCCGATTTAGAGATTGTGGAAGAAGGCGCCTTAGAAAATGGTCATACCGCGGTTTTCGACTTTGAAGGAAGGGTCAACGGGGTCGTTTTTGATGGGGGCACAGCGAAAAACTATTCGTTAGAAATTGGTTCCGGCCAATTCATCCCCGGTTTTGAAGAACAAATGTTAGGAATGAAATCGGAAGAAGAAAAAGAATTGACAGTTAAATTCCCTGATGATTATCATGCAGAAAACTTAAAAGGCCAAGTTGCTATTTTTAAAGTAAAGCTTCATGAAATTAAAAAACGCGTTTTACCGGAATTAAACGATGAATTTGTCGTCTCTTTAAACATCGAACAAAAAACGGTTGCCGATTACCGTGCTTCCCAAATTGAAAAAATTAAAGCTGAAAAACAAGAAGCTTCGGAAAATAAATTTGAGTATGATTTACTTGCGAAAGTTTGCGATAACGCGAAAGTCAATGTTCCCGATGTGTTAATTTCTCGTCGGGTTGAAAGCATGCTAAAACAAGAAGAAGAACGAGCAAAAGGCTATGGCATTACCTTTGATCAATTATTACAATATCAAGGGATGACCAAAGAACAATACCAAGAAATGATTAAAGCGCCGGCTCGTTTTGATGTATTAAAAGAATTAGTCATTTCCAAGATTATCGAACAAGAAAAAATAACTTTAAATGATGAAGATTACCAAAACCATTATCAAGAGATTGCGAAAATGTATAATCAAGATTTAGAAGCCATTAAAAAGCAATATCCCAAAGAACGCATTGCTTACCATTTCTTGATGTTAAAGACGATTGAAGAAATTAAAAAAACAGCCATTATTTTATAAAATGAATTGAGGTGAGAGCATGGCAAAAGAAACAAAAAAAGCCCGTATTTGTTCTTTCTGTGGGATGCCGGAGAGTCCGGAACGCCACATTATTGAAGGAGACAATGCTTTTATATGTGAAGTATGCGTGGGCGTTTGTTACCAAATGTTTCAACTTAGCCCTGTTCAGGAAGAAGAATCAAAAGCAAATCCCCAAGGTTTTGCTTTAGAACTTACTCCCAGAGAAATCTATGAGCGCTTAAGCGAATATGTCATTGGTCAACAATATGCGAAAAAGGTTTTGTCAGTTGCCGTTTATAATCACTATAAACGCGTTCAAAATAATTTGTTTGAAAAAAGCGAAATTGACATTGATAAGAGTAATATCTTATTGCTGGGAGCAACCGGAAGTGGTAAAACATTATTTGCCAGAACTCTGGCTAAAATCTTAAATGTTCCTTTTGCCATTGCCGATGCCACAACTTTGACGCAAGCCGGTTATGTTGGCGAAGATGTGGAAAATGTGTTGCTACGCTTATTGCAAGCTGCCGATTTTGACTTAGAATTAGCGCAAAGAGGCATTATTTATATTGATGAACTTGACAAAATCGGTCGTAAGTCCGATAGCCCTTCCATTACGCGTGATGTGTCCGGTGAGGGGGTCCAACAGGCCCTGTTAAAAATCTTAGAAGGCACGGTCGCCAATGTTCCGCCCGGTGGGGGAAGAAAACATCCTCATCAAGAGTTCATTCCTTTTGATACCACCAATGTATTATTTATTTGTGGGGGATCTTTTGAAGGTATTACCGAGATTGTGAAATCACGATTAGGTAAAAAGGCCATTGGCTTTAACTCGGCCTCCATTGCTCCGAAAATTGATAAGGATATGTACCGCGACGTCACTTCTGAAGACATCCAAAAATATGGCATCATTCCCGAACTGGTTGGTCGATTACCGATTATTGCTTATTTAGATGTTTTAGAGGTTGAAGACCTCATAAAGATCTTAAAAGAACCAAAAAACGCCATTATTAAACAATATCAAAAAATGTTGAAAATGGATGGAGTAAGTTTGGAATTTGAAGAGGATGCGCTTTTTGAAATTGCTCAACGCGCGCACAAGCAAAAAACCGGAGCTAGAGGTTTACGTTCCATCATTGAAAAAATCATGCTCGATATTATGTATAAAGTTCCTGAAGAAAAAGATTTGTCGAAATGCATTATCACAAAAGAGTTTATTACTTCCGGTGGCGATGCAAAATTTATCAAAAAACAATCCAAGTTAGCATAGTGGATTTTTATGAAAATAAAACAAGATTATGTTAGCAGTTCATACCATCAAGTTTATTTTACTTTCACATCTTTAGAAATACAAAACATCTATCAATTGATGATGGATCGACATTCTCTCAATGAAGGGAAAAGTAAAAAAACGCAACGACAACTTGATGAATTGGTTATGAAGCATATTGAGACCAATATCATTGATGAAGAAATAAATAAACTGGATGTTATTCCTATCAGTTGGAAGAAATATCGTTATTTAAATGATTTAATGATCAACCAAAGTCTGGTCATTATTTGCCAATTCTGCATTTTACCCGAAGGAGTGGAAATTCACTTTCCATCCAAAATTCCGAGTGACATTCTTAAGGTAACCCTTGACCATGAGCTTTTTTTGGACTTTATAAAACAATTATTGCTTAATAATCATCTTTATCAAGAAGAACATCAAGATGTTGTCACCAATGATTGTGTGATTACTTATGATTTAAGTTATGAAAAAGATGATTTTATGATTAATCACATTGCTAATCGCAGTCTTAATTTTTCTTACGAAAATCAAAAACAATTTCTGTCTTTTTTAGATAAGCGAATTGGCGATGTGATCATTTTAGATAATGAAGAAGATGTGGTTGTGAAAGCCAAAATAACCGAAATTACCAAAAAGGTTTTTCCGAAATTAACCGATGAATTAGTGCAAAAATGCCAATTTTTGAACACGACCACGGTTTTAGAATTGACGAACAAAGTTACGGAAATATACCAATTTTCCACAATCATTATGTTGCTAATCGACTTTTTAGCGGAATTCATCATGCAAAATGATGACCTTACTTTTGATGAAAATGTGTTAAATCATTATTGGGGTCAAAAGGAAATGCCTAAAAGTCTCCAAAAACAAAAAAGCTTTAAAAGAGAATTGACAAAAGGCATCATCCGCGAATATTTAATTGCCGTCATTAATCTCAATATTCCCGATGATAACTCACTTTACAAAGCCAAAATCCAAGAAGAATATGAATTTGATCGAGTCCTCTTTGAAGGATTCAACAATATTAATGACTATCAGGCTTATATGGATCGTCATTTAATGGAAACCAAAGTTCTGCAGTATTGCCTTGACCAAGGCATCATCGAATTACCAAAGTAAAAGGAGGTGAAATGATGTTTTCCAATCAAACAATTGTTCCTGCCGTTCTTCCCGTTATGGCCATCAGGGGAAGAGTTCCTCTACCAAACAATGAAATAAGAATTGATGTGGCGCGTAAAGAAAGCATACTAGCTTTAAAAGCCGCGGCCGAAAGCAAGAAATACATTGCGCTTTTTGTGCAAATTGACCATAATCAAGAAATCCCAAGTATTGAAAATATTCATAAAACGGGGATTATTGCGAAGATTATCTATGATATGGACAGCCAAAACGTCCATAAAGTCAAAATGTTGGGAATTGTTCGTTGCAACCTCGTGGATATCACGGAAACGGACCCTTATTGGACCGCTAATGTTGTGACGCTCCCCATGGTTAATGATGATTTAGATAAAGAGCTGGCTTATGTGCGCTTATTAATTGAAGAATTACAAGTCGATGCTTCCAAACTATTTGATGGAAATTCCGAGCTGGCCAATATTGTGGCCCAAGGAGTGACCGCCGACAAATTAACCGATGTTTTAGCGTACAACCTTCCCTTTGACATCAACACAAAACTAAAGTATTTAAACACTCCCAATGTCGGTGAACGCCTTCGTTTTATGTTGGAAGACATTAAACGCGAAAAATACATCCGTAATTTGGAATTAGATATTGAAAACCAAGTTAAAAAATCCATCAGCGAAAGCCAAAAAGAATATTATTTACGTGAAAAAATGAAAGTCATTCAAGATGAACTTGGCGACAAAGTCAAACGGGAAACCGATATTGATGAATTGAAACGAAAAATATTGGAAGCCAAAATGCCTCCAAGCATTGAAGAAAAAGCTTTGAACGAATTGACCCGTTATAGTTCCTTAAATAATACTTCCGGAGAAAGCGGCATTGTTCGAACCTATTTAGATTTTATTATTGCTTTACCATGGAGTAAAGAAAGCAAAGAAACAAACGACATTAAAAAAGCCAAAGATCAGCTTGACAGTGATCACTATGGACTGGATGTTGTGAAAGAACGCATATTGGAATATTTGGCGGTTCGGATTATGACTCAAAAGAATCCGCAAGCCATTCTTTGTTTAGTAGGACCTCCGGGGGTTGGTAAAACTTCTTTAGCGAGGTCGATTGCAACTAGTTTAAACAAGCAATTTGTGAAACAATCCTTAGGTGGAATCAAAGATGAATCAGAAATCAGAGGTCATCGTCGCACATACCTAGGAGCACTACCGGGACGAATTTTGCAAGGAATGAAGCGTGCCGGAGTTATCAACCCTGTTTTCTTGCTTGATGAAATCGATAAACTATCGAGTGATTATAAAGGTGATCCCGCTTCCGCCTTACTTGAAGTATTGGATAGCGAGCAAAACAAATACTTTAGTGATCACTATTTAGAAGAACCGTATGATTTATCGAAAGTGTTCTTTATTGCGACCGCCAACTACTTAGATAATATTCCCGATGCTTTGCGTGATCGTTTAGAAATTGTTCACTTAAGCAGTTATACGGAATTTGAGAAATTTGAAATTGCGAAACGTCATTTATTAGAAAAACAACTCATTAATCATGGCTTAAGTCGAATTGATTTTGATTTACAAGATGATGCTTTATGGGATATCATTCGTTTATATACCAAAGAAGCGGGCGTTCGTGAATTAGAAAGAAATATTGGGACTTTAATCCGTCGCGCCATAAAAACCATTTTGATGGATAAAGTTGATAAAGTCACAATCACCAAAGACAATTTAATTACTTGGCTGGGAAAACCCAAATTTGATTACAATAAAATTGATAATGCCAACCAAATTGGGATTGTGACAGGATTAGCCTATACGCAATATGGCGGAGATACTTTACCGGTAGAAGTTACCTATTATAAAGGTGAAGGCCGATTAATGTTAACCGGTAAACTGGGGGATGTTATGAAAGAATCCGCCCAAGCCGCATTAAGTTATGTGAAAAGCAATTACCAAAAATTTGACATAGATCCAAAATTATTTGATAGTAATGACATCCATATTCATGTTCCTGAAGGGGCTGTTCCGAAAGATGGTCCATCCGCGGGTGTCACCATCGCCACTGGGATTATTTCCGCTTTATCCCATCGCTACGTGCATAATGATGTAGGAATGACCGGAGAAATTACTTTGCGCGGACGCATTCTTCCGATTGGCGGTGTTCGGGAAAAAGCGATTGCGGCTCATCGCAGTGGTCTTGTGAAAATAATCATCCCGAAAGAAAACCTTCGTGACCTGGAAGACATTCCTGAAGGAGTAAGAAAAGCTTTAGAAATCATCCCCGTGGAAACCATTGACGAAGTTGTAAAAATAGCTTTAATTTAAACAAGAGCAGCTTTTTAGCTGCTTTTGTTGCTTGATTTTTTTAAGAAATGGTTTGCAATTAAACCAATTTTATGTTATAATCATTTCACTAGTGAAAAATAATGACTAGATAAAGCCAAGCTTTATCGCATATGGAGGACTTATGAGCGCTATTGATATATTGTTATTAATTGTATCATGCTTATTAATTACCATCATTGTCTTACAAGATTCGAAAGAAGATGCTTCCCAAGCTTTTTCTGGCGAAAAATCCGAATTATTTGCAAACAAAAAAGCTCGTGGTATTGAATTATGGATTAATTACATTACCGCAGGATTATCGATTGCTTTTTTTGTCCTTGCCATTTTATCGGCATTCTTTGTAGATCGATTATCGTAATTAACTAATAGGCCTGGTCAACAGGTCTTTTTAAATACCAACTAAACTGAGGAAAAAATGAAAACTTTATTAGAAAAATTATTTCAAGAAGAAAACTATCAACCATTAACCATTGAGGAAATATCCCAAAAATTAGGACTATCCCGCGATGATTTTGAAGAGTTAGACCATACTTTGAAGCAAATGCTTGATGATTATGATCTTTTTTTATCCAAGAAAAAAGATCGTTTCTTACTTCCTGCGCATGTTGGTGTTTTTAAAGGAACCATCAGCATCAAAAACGAAGAGTTTGGTTTTATCAGTAGCGATGAACTGGAAGCCGATGTATATGTTTCGCGGTTTAATTATGGTAAAGCGCTTGATCGCGATTTAGTCTTATTCCAGATTAGGGACTTTTCCAAAATCACTAATCGTGATTTTCGCCAGGAAGCCAAAGTTTTAAAAATCCTAAAAAGAAATTTAACTTCGGTTGTTGGCGAGTTAAAATACAAAAAAGATCAATATTTTTTAAATGTAAATCATCCGCAAATTGTGCGATTGAATATTGTTTCGAATGATTTACTTGCGATTTGCCATGAAGGCGATATCGTTCGGGTAGAAATCAGTGATTATGCCAGCAGTCCCAAACAAGGCAAGATTGTGGAAAGGCTGGGATTTAAGAATGACATTGGCATTGATATTATTCAAATTGCCAGCAATTTTAATTTTTCAGTGGAATTTAAACAAGAAACATTGGCTTATTTAGATACCATTAATCAAGATGTATCTTTCGAAATAAGCAAACGAAGACAACCAAGTTTAGAGAGGATTTTTACTATTGATGGTGATGATGCCAAAGATTTAGATGACGCCGTCGGTATTAAAAAACTTGATAACGGGAATTTTTTATTGGGGGTTTATATAGCGGATGTCAGTAATTATGTGCAAGAAAACTCACCTCTTGATGATGAAGCTTTATTCCGGGGCACAAGTGTTTATTTAGTCAATCGCGTTATTCCCATGCTTCCGACCTTGTTAAGCAATAATTTATGTTCCCTAAATCCAAATCAACCGAAACTGGTGATTGCTTGTGAAATGGAAATCAACAATTATGGTGAAGTAATAAGCCAAACAATCTTTCCGTCCGTCATAAAAACCGTTTATCGAATGACCTATCAAAATGTTAATTTGATGTTAAGCCAAGATTTAGTTGCTTTAGATAGTTTTTCAAAGATTTCCTCCGATGTTTTCTTAATGAGTGAGCTGGCGAGGATTCTTAATCGCATGCGGGTTAAACGCGGTGCTTTAGACTTTAATATTGAAGAAGGAAAAATTATTGTTGATGATCAAGGCAAACCGATTCGTGTCGAACTTGAGAAACGAGGAGAAAGCGAACGCATCATTGAAGAATTTATGCTCATTGCCAATGAAACGGTTGCATCGACGATTTATCATTTAGATTTACCGTTCATCTATCGCGTTCATGAAGAACCAAATGCTCGCAAACTTGAAGACTTTAAAAGGTTGTCAAGAGGACTTGGTTACCAGGCTTTTAAAAAGCAGATTAACGCCAAACAATTACAAATCTTTTTGAATAATCTTCACGAAAAAGATCAATTTTTAAACACCTATTTATTAAGATCAATGGCAAAAGCCATTTATTCTGAACAAAACATTGGCCACTTTGGGCTAGCCAGCCCGTGCTACACCCACTTTACTTCCCCAATCAGACGTTATCCGGATTTGTTGGTGCATCGTTTGTTAAGGAAGTATTTGTTCGACCAAAAGATTGATGCCCATGAAATGTCTTTCTTAACTTCGCAAATTGAAGAAATCGCCAGGCAATCCTCAAAAAGAGAACGCGACGCCATTGATTGTGAATATCAAGTTAATGACATGAAAAAAGCGGAATACATGGAAAACTTTATTGGAAAACGTTATACCGGGATTATTTCATCAGTTACGAAATTTGGAGTTTTTGTCAGTCTTCCCAATACGGTTGAAGGCTTGGTTCATATTAAGAATTTACGGGGCCGTTATGTTTATGATCCGGAAACCATCAGTTTAATCGGAAGCAGTAACCATCGCTTGCGTTTAGGTGATGCTGTTTTGGTCGAAGTCATTGGCGCCAGTAAAATAAAACGTGAAATTGACTTTAAAATAGTGTATAATGAAGACAAGGTGATAACAAGTGGAAAAAAGTCAAATCGTCGCTCGCAACAAAAAAGCCGCTCATGATTACTTTATCTTAGATACATATGATTGTGGAATTGTTCTAACCGGTACTGAAATCAAATCAATTCGGGCTGGCAAGGTATCGATTCAAGATGCTTATTGTCGCGTTACCGATCAAGAACTGGTGATTATTAATATGCATATTGCTCATTATGACAAAGGCAATATTTTTAATCATCAAGAAACAAGAACGAGAAAACTATTAGTTCATAAAAGTGAAATTCATAAAATGGAGGCTAAAGTATCCCAAGATGGGTTAACCTTGATTCCTTTATCGTTATATTTACACGAAGGACTTGCGAAAGTGGAAATTGCCGTTTGTAAAGGTAAAAAGAACTATGATAAACGAGAAGACCTGCGACAAGAAGCCGTGCAAGAAGAATTGAAGAAAATAAACAAGGTGCGTGGCTTAGTATGAAATGTAAGCGGTGTGGCAAAGAAGTAAGTGATGATACTAAAGTGTGCGAGTGCGGTTTTGATTTTTTGGAAGATCAAAAATATCGAACTTTGTATGCCCAAAAGGATGATCCTACTGTCAGTGACAAAGATAAAAACTTGCTCATTGATTTTCCGATTCTGACCTTTTTATGTGGATTAACGGCGTTTTTGTTTATGATTTTATTTTTATTCCATCCGGGTTTTGTTGTTTTGTATTTCGGAATTTGTGTTATTTTTATGGCTTTTACTTTTTGGTTTGCCAAAAAACCAACGAAAGTAAAACTTGAACCAACCAGAAACGTTGGTTCAGGAATGGCTTATTTATCGCTTGCGGTTATTTTATTTAAATCCATTTTTTTGTTAATTGGATTAATCTTTTTTTAGAAGAAACAAGCGTTTCTTCACTATGGGATAGTCATGGTTTCGACAGGCTATTTGAAGTATTTGTAGCATGCTATGGTTGCGCATATAAAAACGCCGAGGTTAATTTAACCGCAAAACAAAATTTATCTTTTGCTGCCTAATTAAATAAGGTGCTTGCCTGTTGTAGAATCCCCCTTAAGTTTTATAAACGGGCTCAGAATTAAGGGATGAATCTTTGAGTTTACCTTGGCTTTTAGATTCGAGATTTAAAGGCTAGCTGCTGGTCTATTTGTTTGTTGTTAGATTTGCAGTGAAATAAAACAATAAAATAAGCATGTAGAAGCAGGTAGGGATTGTAGTTTGGACAGG
>JBFXGS010000035.1:0-13679 GCA_050177775.1 Bacilli bacterium
CTACCACCGGTCTAACTAAAATAATCTTTTTCACTTGGTTTGATTTTAGCATCGAAACGGCATAAAGAACCGATAAATAAGTTTTTCCGGTTCCCGCGGGACCAACCGCAAAAATGATATCGTTTTGGGGCAAGCACTCTAAAAACCTTTTTTGGGTAAAAGTTCTTGGAAAAACCGCTTTTCCCGTACTAGTGATAATCAAGATCTGTTTTTTTAAAAAGAGCGCTATGATTTCATCGCGGTTTTCTAAGGTAAGGTTTCGCATGATGCTCAAAAGATCAATCTCACTTAAAGAAACTTTATTGTCGAGGATTGTTTCGGCAGTTTCTAAATAAAGTTTAATTAAGGAAGAACTGGGGTGATTAGCCGATATTTTGACTTCGGAGTGACGAATCAGAACTTCCGTTTTAAAGAAGTCTTCCATTAATTGCCAATATTGATGATTCGGTCCGACCATTTTAGTTTCATTATTAGCATTATTGAATTGATAAATGGTTTGGTATTCAGTCATTGCTTCCACCCTTTTTCGTTAATTATATCATATTTAACAATATTTGTTAACATAATCTAGTATAACAAAAAAAAGCCCTGAGGCTTTTTTAGTTTGAACGGCGATAAGCATTCTTACGTGCCGCGCGTTTCTTCTCTTTGCGAATTTCACTTTGCTTCAAAAAGTATTGACGTTTACGTGTTTCCGCAAGGACGCCATTTCTTGACACATCGCGTTTAAAGCGCTTAATTGCATCTTCAATTGTTTCATTTTCACGGACTATCGTTTTTGCCATTGTTCTCGTCCCTCCTTCCACACGGATAATTCCTAAAGTATTATACTATAAATAAAAAATAAAGTAAAGAGAAATAATGGAAATTTATAATAACTTGTGGAAATGGTCGATTAAATATTGATGAAATTGTTTTAAAGCCAGGGCCCGATGGGAGATTTCATTTTTTTCTGAAAGGGTTAATTCAGCAGCGGTTTTTCCTAATGAACTAATAAAAAAAAGTGGGTCGTATCCAAATCCCTTTTCCCCTTTTTCTTCTTTCGCAATAATCCCTTTCCATTGGCCTTCAAAATAATGCGTTTGGCCTAATTCGTCAATAAAACAAATCACCGTCACAAAATAGGCTTCTCGATCAATTTCGTGTTTCATCTTATCCAATAAAAATTCATTATTCCGCTTGTAATTGACGTCTTGACCTGAAAAACGGGCGGAATGAACTCCTGGGTCACCATTTAAAGCTTTCACAACCAAACCCGAATCATCGGAAAAAACGGGAATATGATATTTTTGATGAAAGTGATGAGCTTTTTTAAAGGCGTTTTCAAAAAAAGTCTTTCCATCCTCAACAACTTCGTCATTATCATGTAAATCATTTAACGAGATTATGGAAAATCCCTGAAGGATATTACGGATTTCCTTTAATTTGTGAGGGTTTTGGGATGCAAATAATATTTTCATAAACATTTCCTCAAGCTAAAAAGCTTCAAATAAATGAAGCTTTTTTTGTAACTAACAAATCAATTATTTCATCACTTGCATAATCAATGGCATAGGAAAAAATGGTGCGATGACGATTGTCAATGTAGTTGACATCTGCGCCGTGATCAATCAATAATTTCGCAATTTCATAATTGTTCCGAAGAATCGCTCGATATAAATAACTTCGCCCATAAAATATTTCATTGACGTTGGCTTTCTTTTTCAACAAGAAATCAATAATCGGATAATTTTCATTGTACATGGCAATGAGTAAAGCTGATTGATTATATTCATCAACCACATCAATACGGCATCCCCGTCGATATAAAAAATCGACAATTTTTAATGAACCGGAATTGATGGCATAATACATCAAATTTTTACCAAAATAATCAATATCATTGATGTTTTCGGAATTGACGGTTTGCGTTAAATATTCATAATGACCACTGCAAGCCGCTCGATGAAGCGGGTATTTCAAATATCGTTCACGATACTCTAAACTTCTTTTATATTCACGTAGAAAATCGGCATTTTCGATTTTTTGTTTTAAAACGGCGATATCCAAAGGTGTTTGACCATTGATATTGATGGCATCGATGTCATAGCCCTTATCCAAAAGCATTGTGAGAACGGTCGGCTTACAATTCCCGGCCGCTAAATGAAGAGGGGTTTCTAAATATAAATTTCTGGAATCATTAAAGGTGATGTGCCTTAGAACATAGGCAATTAAATCAACATCGCCTTTCTCACAAGCATAGTGTAATACATTGTTTTTACGGTCGTCGCCTTCATTTAAACTGCCCCCGTTGTTCAGAAGATTTCGAATGATGGCGGTTTTACCCGACATAACAGCATGATGGATGGGTTTCGCCCCATTTTCATCAACCATATTTAATTTAGCTTTATGAATGACTAACAAATTTAAAATATCTTCTTTTCCGCGAGCCGCGGCGATATGAAGGGGTGATACTTTTTTTAAGTTTTGTGCATTAACGCGCGCACCTTCAAAAAGCAATTTGTCAACAACCGCCCCGTTTTTAAATTGAACGGCTAAATGAAGAGGAGTATCACCATAAATATTGCTTTGGTTGATGTCGACTCCTAATTTGATTAATAAATCAACAATTTCATAATTGTCGTTGCGACAAGCTTTATGAAGTAAAGATTCCTTTTTATTGTCAAGAACTTTAATATCATGACCATCTTCAAAATATTTAATCACAAAAGCACAATCATTTTTCATCACAGCATCTAGGATGTTTTCCGATAACCCATTTCCGACATTTTTATATAAGCGATAAATTGTTTCCATACGTTTACCTTGACACTTGCTTTAATAAAGCTTTGCTTGAAGAAAAATATATTTTATTAATGCCGGTGGTTGTTATTGTCCTTCCGTCGACAGGACTAAAATAAGAATAAGGTTTTGTCGGTTTAAAAGTAAATGTTCCAAAATTAGTGATTGTCGCTTGATGGTTGTTTTTTAAGGTTTCGGTGAGTAATGAAAAAAAACTGTCAATTACTTGATCAATATCTTTTTTTGATATTCCCGTTTGGTCTTTAATGGCCTGCAAATAAACAACTTTTTTCATTTTTGACCCCCTAAAAAACTAAATTCAGTATAACATTTTATCAATTATCACACAAGTAAAAATATAAAAAATATTCCATGAAAAGGTTTCATGAAAAGGTTATGAAAAAGGCCGTTTGAGGCTAATCATATTCATTTTTAAACTATGAATATAAAAAAATCTCCGATTTCGGAGATTTTTATTCAGGCTTTAAACTGTTTTGCATTAATCTTAAAACGCAATCCCGTGGGTCATGTTTTAAATAGATTATTTCATAGACCGTTTCCATGATTGGGGCATAGATTCCATATTTTTCAATAATTTGATGAGCGGCGATAGCCGTTCTCGCTCCTTCAACAACCATCGTCATTTCCGATAAAGTTTGTTCAAGATTCTTGCCACTGCCAATTTTTAAACCGGCTTGATAATTACGACTGTGGTTACTCATGCAAGTGACTACTAAATCGCCTAATCCCGCCAAGCCAAAAATCGTATTTTCTTCTGCTCCAAGAACTAAAGCTATTCTTTTCATTTCCACAAGACCTCTTGTAATGAGAGCCGCTTTCGTATTATCACCATAACCGAGTCCCGTTACCATTCCCGAAGCTAAAGCAATGACATTTTTTAAGGACCCGCACAGTTCCGCTCCAATTAAATCATTAATGGTATAAACACGAAAATAGGTTTGATTGGAAAAGATCTTTTGAATTAATTCCGCATGTTCTTTTATTTTAGATGAGGCCGTTACCAAAGTCAGCATTTGCAAGATCACTTCTTCGGCATGACTGGGTCCCGTTAAAGCCACAAATCCCTTGACAAAATGCGGTCTAATTTCTTCTTCGACAATTTCGGATACTCTTTTAAAAGTATTCGGCTCCAAGCCCTTGCTGGCATTAACAAACAATTTGGGTTGATCAATTACCGAATTGATTTGTTTTAAAACACTTCTTATAACGGCCGTCGGAACGACTAAAACAATGATTTCACCAAAAGCAATGGCGAACTTTAAATCAGTTGTTGCCTTAACCGAATCATTAAGGATCCCGACCGGTAATTTTGCACGATTGGTGTGGAATTGATTGATTTCATCAACTTGGTTTTGGTCAACATCATACATCATGATTTCATAACCATTATCACCAATGATTCTTGCTAATCCGCTTCCCCAACTTCCTGCGCCAATAATAACAATTTTTTCCATTATTCTTTTTTCCTTAAAGTAAATTTCATTGGTGAACCTTGAAAATCAAAGGTCGCTCGAATTTGATTCTCTAAATATCGCAAATAGGAAAAGTGCATATGTTTTTCACTATTGACAAATAAAACAAAAGATGGTGGCATCGTTTCTTCTTGGGTGGCATAAGTTAATTTCAAGCGATTTCCCTTAAATATCGGAGGTTGATTTAATAAAGTTGCATCTAGCAAACAATCATTCAATAAATTGGTGGGAACTCGTTTGATAAAATTTTGATAGACATGATCAATTTCCTCAAGCAACAAATGGATTCTTGAATGATTTTTGGCTGACAAAAAGACCACCGGAGCAAAATCAATAAATTGAAATTCATTACGGATTTTTTCCGTAAATTCTTTCATGGTTTTATCATCTTTCACAACTAAATCCCATTTGTTAACACAAATGACCACGCCCCGATTGTATTCACGAGCGTAACCGGCGATGCGTTTATCTTGTTCGGTAATCGGCAGAGAACCATCAAGAATAATTACCGCGATATCGCTGCGCTCAATTGCTTGTAGGGCTCTAAAAACACTGTATTTTTCTGCATTTTCGTAAATTTTACCCTGTTTTCTGATTCCCGCGGTATCGATTACGACATATTGCTGATTGTTCCTTTGAAAAATGGTATCAACGGAATCCCGAGTTGTTCCCGGAGTATCACTGACAATCGTCCGTTCTTCGCCTAAGATGGCATTAGCAAGCGTCGATTTTCCCACATTGGGTTGACCAATTAACGAAAACTTGATCATTGCTTGATCGTATTGGACTTTTTTTACCGTTGGAAGTAATTCCATAATGCGGTCAAGTAAATTGCCGATTCCAATCCCATGTAAAGTGCTAATGGGGAAGACTTCCGTAACCCCTAAGCTATAAAAATCATAAATCATTTCCACAAAACTATTGTCATCGACTTTATTGGCCGCGACAATTAAAGGCTTATGGCTTTTTTGTAGTAAGGAGATAACATCTTCATCTTCAACGGTTAAACCACTTCTGGCATCCACAACCATAATTATAACATCGGCTTCGTCAATGGCTAAGGAAGCCTGAGCTCTGATTTCTTTAGAAAAGGGCTCATCTTTTAAGATGATCCCCCCTGTGTCAATTACTCTGAAATCTTGATTTAGCCATGAAGCTTTGCTATAAATTCGGTCTCTAGTTATTCCGCTCGCGTCATCAGTGATGGATAATCTTTCTCCCACAATACGATTAAATAAACTGGATTTTCCGACATTTGGTCGGCCAACAATAGCAACTACTCCCCGCATAGATTCCTACTTATTTGAATCTTTAAATTTATCAGCTAACAAATCACCAAAGTTATTGGTTAATTTATCTTGAGCTTTCATAAATTTATTGTAAGATTCACGTTCAACTCGTTCAGTTTCAACTTTTAGTCCTACAACCAGGCGAGTTTTTTCAGGATCAAAGACGCGAACTTTGACTTTTAATTGACCACCAACAACGATATTTTCTAATGGGAAATTGAAAATATTGCTCTTTGGTAAATATCCGACTGCTCCATTTAATTCGACTTTGTAACCGTCTTTCAGTTCTTTTGCAACTAAGACTTCCACATTGTCTCCGGCTTTAATTTTTAAAGCTTCCCATGGATTAACAGTTAATTGTTTTTTAGATAGGATAATCCGACGTTTACTGGCATCAATTTCGATTATTTTAGAATCAATTTGATCACCGACATTCACCGTATCCGTAATGAAAACATCACGTTCAAAAGCAAATTCACTTTTTGGTAAGAAACCGGTTACCTCTTGAGCTAATTCAAGAACTAAACCAGCATTGTTAATTTCAATGACTTTGCCGTTTACAACTTGACCAACTTCTTTATTTCCAATAAATTCTTGCCAGAAATTAGGAATTAAAGCTTTTCTTGATAAACCTACATGTTCATTTTCAACTTTAATGACTTTAACTTGAACTTTATCGCCTGGTTTTACAACGCGATCAAGTTTGAATATTTTGACATGATCATATTCTGAAATATGTAATAAGCCTTCAACGCCATTGCCTAATTCCACAAAAGCCCCATAGGTTTCCACATTCTTAATGGTTCCTTCAAAAATTTGTCCAACTTGAATTTGATCGAGGAATTCTTTCTTCACACTGCGTTTTTTTATGGCATTCGCAACATTTTGGGAAACGATTAAGCGAATTCTTCCAAAATCAATGCGAATCGGAGCAACTTCAATGGTTTGACCTATTAAAGCTTCACGTTCTTCTTCCGGTACCGCCACTTGGCTGATTGGCAATAAACAAGTAAAGTCTTCATATTTTAGTAAATATCCAACGTTCACGTTCTTAACAACTTTGGCTTGGAAAACGCCATGATCACGAATAACTTCATCAAATTTTTTCAAATCATTGCGCATCTTTAAAAGCAACGTTGAAAATAAGAATTTTCCGCCATCAGGATAGATTTTTTTGATGACCGAAGTTACTTGATCGCCTTCAACAAATAAATCAAATAAATCTTCATCTTCCCGCATATCCGCGGTATCTTTGCGATATAAAAAGCCTTGTTGACCATCTTCTAATTCGATTAGGACGCGCTCTTCTTTTGCTTTTATGACTTTACCGTTTCTTGTGAATTCTGGTTTTGCTTCTTGAACTTCAATAACTTTTCCTTCCACAACTTGCAACTCACGGTATTTTGAAGGTGCCTTTTCATCACTCTTCTCTTCAGCAATAGCTTCAACACTCGTTACTTCTTCTAAAGCAACAACATCCTTCTCAACTTGAACAACGGGTTCTTCCGTTGCCACAACTTCATCGTTGTTAACCGAAACTGTTTCTTCAGCTTTTTGGTCAATAACTTCTTCTACTTTTGTTTCAACAACTTCTTCCAATTTTTTTTCGACTGTTTGGTCAGCTTTTTTCATAAAAATACCTCTCCTAATGACTAAACTCATGATTTTTTCTACAACTTGGTTAACTGTTAATTTAGACGAATCAATTTCAATCGCATCAGCCGCCTTAGCTAATGGACTTATGGGGCGATTACTATCTTTAAAATCGCGCTCTTCAATTTCTTTAATTGTCGCTTCAAAGGTTTGGACTTCTTGATTTTTTTCTAAGCGTTCTTGCATTCTTCTTCGAGCACGTTCTTCCACAGTCGCATTTAAATAAATTTTTAAATGGGCATTGGGTAAGACGACAGTTCCGATATCACGGCCATCCATAATGACATTTTTTGAATCAGCTAAATGTTGTTGCAAAGCCACAAGTTTTGTTCTTACTAATCCAAATTTTGCTACTAACGACACCGCATTAGAAATTTCTAAACTTCTAATGGTTTCTGAAACATCGACACCATCTAAAATCAAAGATTGATTTTGGAAGTCTATCGAAGTTGAATCTAAAAAATGGTAATCAGCTTCATTGTCCATATTGATTTTTAAGTTCATCGCTTTTAAGGTGACGGCTCGATACATGGCTCCTGTATCAACATACTCAAAACCTAATCGAGACGCTAATTCTTTGGCGATGGTACTTTTACCCGCACCGGCAGGACCATCAATAGCAATTTGCCAACTCATATTGTACCTCTAAACATACTGCTATATTATATCATAATCAGAAAAATAACTCAAGTGTTAAATTAAAGTTTTCCCTTGGCTCAAAACAAACAGGCGTTTAATTTCATGAGGAGTCAAATCACGAAATTCACCTTCTTGAAGACCATCAGCGGTTATTTCGCCAAATTTAATTCTGGTAAGACGTTTAACGGGAAAGCCCACTGCCGCAAACATCTTCTTTATTTGATGATATTTTCCTTCATTTAAAATTATTCCCGCTAGACTGGAATTGTTTTTTCGATCAGCACTTACTAAATAAGTTTGGCACTTTCTGGTGACATAATCATCAATCGCCATTCCTTGTTCAAGTTTGGTCAAAACCGGCTTGGTCAAGATTCCTTCAACGCGAACTAAATATTCTTTTTCAATTTGCGACTTTGGTCCGACTAAAGCGTTCATAAAATCACCATCATTCGTTAATAACAAAACGCCTTTAGTATCGTAATCAAGTCTTCCGATGGGAAAAAGATGGTAATGTTGGAGTTTTTCAGGAAGAATGGAAATAACCGTTTTTCGTTGATGTTCATCATTAACTGAAGATACAACATAACGCGGTTTATTAATCACCAAATATTTGTGGTCTAAACGCTCAACTAAAACGCCATCAACCATCACAAGATCGGAAGAAGAAACTTTAAATCCCATTTGCGTGATTATTTCATTATTGACCGATACTTTGCCTTCTAAAATCAGTTGTTCCGCCTTACGACGAGAACAAATTCCGCCTTGAGCAATAACTTTTTGTAAACGTTCCATATCTCCTCCTACAAAAACCACTATTAATTATTATATAGAAAAACCAAAAAAAAGCAAGTCACAAATAAAAACTCTGCCAAGCAGAGTTAGGAGATCCAAATCTCGATCAGTTTTCGCAGGGATAAAACCATTTCCGTTAATTTTAAATGGGGTTGGTTATCGCTATTTTGGCCTTCAAAATAAGGGAAATGAACAAACAGGGCTTCACAAGCAAACTTCATCGCATCGATGGTATGAAGCATTAAATAATAACTAAAATTACACACATACGTTCCGGCAGAAAAGGATAATTGGACGGGTAGCTTCATTTCTTGAAGGCGACTGACAATCGGCAAAATCGGAGCGTTTGTGAAATAGGCATCGGGTCCATCAAAAATAATGCGGCTGCCTTTAATTATTACGCCTTTGTTATCCGGTTGCGCAGAATATATATAATTAATCGCTACTTTTTCACAGTCGATGGTTTTTCTGCCCCCAGCTTGTCCACACATCAATAAATAATCCGGTTGATGAAGTTTTAGAATACTTGTGAAAAAATCCATATCAAAAACGACCGGCAATTTAACAAAGATCACTTCGCATTCATCAAATTGTTTTTTAAGTTTTTTCACAACTTCTAAAGATGAATTTTGGGTTTGCTTCCCAAAAGGTGTAAAAGCCGTAATTAATAATTTTTTCATTTTTCTTCCTCGCTTTGAAGAAAGTTCCTTATTTCCTCATTAATTAAATTTAAAGTCATTTTCGGATTGATAAAGTCATTGACAACATCATGGCAACTGAGTTTATTTCGAAACCAAGTCATTTGTCTTTTGGCGTAATTTCTTGTTTTTTGCTTAATAATTTGCTTTGTAAAATCAAGGTTGGTAATCCCATCTAAATAATCTTTTATTTCCGCATAACCAATTTCTTGTAACAACGAGATATCAATGTTCGCATTAATTAATTGTTTTACTTCATCAATCCAACCCATTTCAAACATCGCTTCAATGCGAGCATTAATGCGTTCATATAATTGGCTACGATCTGTTGTTAAGCAAATTATTAATGCTTCAAATAAAGGTTCAACGACCTTCTTTTCGTAAGTAAGTGCCTTGTCATGTAATTCCAAGGCCCTTAAGACGCGGCGTCGATTATTAGGATGAATAGTGAGGGACTGGTTTAAATCGATTTTTTTTAGTTCCTCATGAAGCTGTTCATTGGTCAAGTGTTCAAATTTTAATGAAAACAAAGGATCACGAGTGGAACCATCAAGTGGATAATCACCAACTAAACTGGCAATATAAAGACCCGTTCCCCCAACAACAATAGGAAGTTTGTTCCTTTTGATTACTTCTTGAATCGTTGTTTGCGCTTGGGTTTGATAGTCTTTAACGGAATAGCTTTCCCAAGCGTCAATAATATCAAATAAATGGTGCTTGACCTCTACTTTTGATAAATCGGGTTTGGCCGTACCAATGGATAATTGTCGACGAATTTGAGAAGCATCAGCATTGATGATTTCCCCATTCATCATTTTTGCAATTTTCGAAGCAACACCACTTTTACCAACACCGGTAGGACCGGTAATTACTATAATCCGTGGTCGCATTTAAACCACCCGTTTAAACCACTTTTCGATTTCATAAAAGCGATATTTGACAATGACCGGACGACCGTGAGGGCAAATATAAGGATTATGACAACGGCTTAAATCCTCAAGCATATAATCAATTTGTCTTCTTTCTAAAAAGGTATTAGCTTTAATGGATTTTTTACAAGCCAAGGTTTTCGCAAGATAATCTAAAAATTGACTTTTTTCTTGCTTTTTCCCAGATATTATTTGAAGAATCATTTCTTCAGAAAAATCTTTTTCCGCTCCTTTCGGAATCCAAGTCGGAATTTCCCGAACCAAAAAACTTCCTCCACCAAAATCTTCTAATAATAAACCCCATTTTTTAAAATCATTGATTTGATCGCGTACCAACAAGGCTTCACTTAAAGTAAAGTTAATGGCAAACGGGACAAGAACTTCATAAGTAATCATGTCATCTTTGGCTAATTCACGAAGAAACTTTTCATAATTAATTCGTTCAGCGGCCGCATGTTGGTCAATGATGTAAAAATTCTCATCATCATTAGCTAATAAATACGTTCCTTGCAATTGCCCGATGTAATTTAGAAAAGGAATCTGGGGTTGTTTTGAATCATCATCTTTCGTGATAGCATCATCAATTAAAGAATATTGTTGCTGCGAAAAACTTTCTAAAGCTTTTTCTACTTCAACAGCGAGGGGCTGTTCATAATTGATTTTGGCTTCTCCTTTTTCAAAGTCTTGTTCAAGGGTCGGTTTAATCAAGACTGGTTCTTTTAACAGGGGTTCTTCCACTATTTCTTCTTGTGATAATTCTGGCAAATCTTCGTTTCCCAAATCAACGATGAGATTCGTTTTTGCTAATGTTTGCGAAATCTCTTTTTTAATTAAATCAATTAGTTCATCTTCACTAGAAAAGCGAACTTCCAATTTGGCGGGATGGATATTAACATCGACTAAAGCTAAATCCGCGACAATATTAATGACGGCAATCGGGTATCTTCCTAACATGAGCCGCTCTTGATAACCTTCAATCACCGCTTGGACTAATTTACTGTTTTTCACAACTCTTCCATTCACAATCATGGTAATATGATTTCGTGATGAACGAGTAATGTTTAGTTTAGAAATAAAACCCGACACTTGAAAATATCCATTGCTTGTAAAAAACTGAACCATGGATTTAGCAACATCATCTTTATATAAATTAGTTACAACTTCCAACAAGTGATTGTTACCATAAGTTTGTAAAACGATGCGGTCGTTATTTTGAACCAAAAAAGCAATATCCGGACGAGCCAGTGCCATTTTTGTGACATAATCTAATATGTAACCAAGTTCAATCGAAGATGATTGTAAATTCTGTAGTCGAGCTGGGGTGTTAAAAAACAAATTACGGACGGTAATTTCTGTTCCTTTTGGAAATGCAACCATCGCTTCCGAAATGATTTCTCCCGCTTTCAAAGAGTACATAAAACCACGAATGCCATCATTACTGGTTTTTAGTTTAAATTGGGAAACAGCAACAATCGAAGGCAGAGCTTCACCGCGAAAACCAAGGGTAGCAATTTTAAACAAGTCTTTTTCATTATGAATTTTGCTTGTAGCATGCGGTAAAAAACATAGTTTCGCATCAATAGCATCCATCCCCTCACCGTTGTCGGTGACAATTATTTCCGATAAACCCGCTTCCACAAGTTTAATGGATATTTTGGATGCACTCGCATCAATAGCGTTTTCCACTAGTTCTTTCACAACCGAGGCGGCTCGTTCAATGACCTCTCCGGCAGCAATTAAATTTGTTGTATGTTGATCAAGTTGATTAATTTTGGGCATAAACAACCTACTTCTTTAATAATTTTTGAATTTCATCTAGTTTATTAATGGCTTCTAGGGGACTTAATTTATTTATATCAATCGTTTTGATTTGATCAAGGGCATAAATTTCTTTTTCCGATTTTGAATCATAAAGCATTGGCTGTTGATAATTCTTAATGGACAACGTTTTACTATCAATTTTATGATGATTTTCAAGCTTTTTGAGAATATCACTCGCTCTTAAAATGACATCAAGGGGTATTTTCGCAAGTTTCGCAACGTTGATTCCATAGCTTTTGTCAACAGGACCCGGTAATACTTTGTGCAAGAAAACCACATCACCATGAATTTCCTCGGCAGAAACATGGACATTTCGTAAATGTTCTAAATCTTTATCCAAAGTCGTCAATTCATGATAATGAGTCGAAAACAAAGTTTTGCAAGGCTTTTGTTCATGCAAATATTCGATTATGGCTTGCGCTAAAGCCATACCATCATAAGTGGCCGTACCTCTTCCAATCTCATCAAAGATGACCAAGCTTTGGGAAGTGGCTTGATTTAAAGCATTGTTTACTTCTTGCATCTCCACCATGAAAGTGGATTGACCACTGACAATGTCATCCGCCGCCCCAATTCTTGTGAAAATGGCATCAAAAATTGGCAAACGAGCGCTCGAACAAGGAACAAATGAACCAATTTGCGCCATAATGGAAATCAAAGCAATTTGGCGCATAAAGGTCGATTTTCCACTCATGTTCGGACCGGTTATCAATAAGATATGGTCATCTTCCTTCATCAGGATATTATTAGGAATAAAATTATCTTGGAATTTTTCAATAACCGGATGGCGCGAATCTTTTAAATCGAGAATGAATTTATCCATTAATTTCGGACGAACATAGTGATTTTCATTCGCAATTTTCACAAAGCTAATCAACATATCTAGTTCAGAAAGAACTTTCCCAAGGTATTGAAGACTTCCGATGGTTTGTTTGGCTTGTTCGCGGATGTCTTGGAATATTTTGATTTCCAGTTCCAATGCCTTTTCTTCCGCTCTTAAAATCAAACTTTCTTTTTCTTTTAGTTCTTCGGTGATGAAACGTTCAACATTGCTGAGAGTTTGCTTCCGAATGTAACCCATTTGTTGCGTAACCAAAGCACTATTTCCCTTAGATACTTCCAGGTAATAACCAAAAACGCGGTTAAAACCGACGCGTAAGTTTTTAATGCCTGTTCGTTCCCGTTCTTTTTCTTCAAGACTCAACAGAAAATCCTTACTCTCAGCCATCATGCGCCGAATTTCATCCAATTCGTCATGGAAGCCATCTTTTATAACTCCCCCGTCTTTCACAAGAAACGGAGCATCAAGCGAGATACTGGCATCAAGCAAAGCAAATAAATCCTGATAAGTCTTTAAATGATTTTTTAAATTAAAATAATCGGATATTTTAAGTTTCTCAATTAATGAATGAATATTAGGGATGACATAAAGCGATTTTCGAAGTTGCAATAAATCTTTGGGGTTAGCACTATCATAAGCAATTTTACCGACAATTCTTTCTAAATCATAAACACTTTCCAAGTGTTGGCGCAATTCATTGGTAATTAAAAACTCTTTCTGACATTTCTCAACAATATCAAAGC
>JBFXGS010000036.1:0-13399 GCA_050177775.1 Bacilli bacterium
TAAATTATTTAATTAATAACGGGTATACTTATGAGTTCGAAGGGGCAATTTGGCTAAAAACAACGGAATATGGTGACGAAAAAGACCGAGTTTTGGTGAAAAGCGATCACACTTATACTTATTTACTTCCGGATATTGCTTATCATGCCAATAAACTAAAACGTGGATTTAACCATCTAATTGATGTTTTGGGTGCTGACCATCATGGTTATATTAACAGGTTAAAAGCGGCCATTGCCTTTGTTGGTGGAGATCCTGACAAAGTTGATGTTGAGATTTTACAAATGGTTCGTGTTCTGCAAAACGGTGAAGAAATAAAAATGAGCAAACGTAGTGGAAAAGCGATCACATTACGTGATTTAGTGGATGAAGTAGGTACCGATGCCCTTCGTTTTATGTATATTTCCAAAGCATTAAGTACGCACATGGATTTAGATTTAGATTTGGCAATCAAAAACAGTAATGACAATCCTGTTTACTATGTCCAATATGCATATGCTCGTATTGCCAGTGTTTTTAGAGTTGTGGAAGAACAAAGCATCATTTTTGCTCCCGTCAATCATTTTAACATCATTAATTTTGATGCAATTGAAAAAATTGTGATGCAATTGCTTCAATATCCTTTAGTCATTGAAGAAGTTGCTTTGAAGAGATTACCACATAAAATGGCTCAATATTTACTTAACTTAGCGCAAGCTCTTCATGCATTTTACAATGATGAACGAATTATTACAGATAACAAATTGGAAGTTATGGAAAAATTGACAGTATTAAAAGCTGTCCAAATTGTATTAAAAGATGGTTTAAGTCTTATTGGTGTTAATACCAAAGAAAGGATGTAAATAATTCTATGAAAGAATTCTTCAAAAAGTATTTGTTTGTTTTTGAATGGGTTGGTGCTGCCATTTTAATTGGCGTTGGTATTTTTACGGTGTTAGATTCTTCGATTCTCAATGTTTTTGTTGGCTTAATTTTACTCGTTTTTGGTTTGCTTAGGTTTTTACCACTTTTGAAAACGACGCCTGATAAAGTTTTAAAGATCATGTATGCTTGTGAAATTTTAATTAATATCGGTGCGGGTGTTTTTTTAGTCATTGAGGGTGGAAAAGAGACTTCCAATTTAAATGAATGGTTTGGTTACATTATTGGTGGAGTCTTAATGTTAAGGGGTTTTGTGCATTTTTTCGCAACCTCCCTAAGAAAAGAGCCAAACGATTACATCAAATTTTTTTCTCACATTGGTTTGTTTGTTGTTGGTAATTTCATTGTTGCCAGAGGAGGCTTTTCTTCTCAAACTTTAGCATATATTATATTAGTGCTGGCCATATTAAGCGCTCTTTTCATTGGTTATAGCGGTTATAAACATTATCGCAATAATCGTTATGAATTAAGAGCAAAAGAAGAATCCAAAAAAATAGTTGTACAAGAAGAAAAGCCAATTGACATAATTGAAGATCCTAAAACCGAAAAACCGGAAATAATTACTACTGAAAAAGAAAAAAAAGACGAAGCAAAATTATCATAAATAGGAGCGCAAATGGATAAAGATTTAAAATTTTTGAAAGAATTAACGGAGATGGATGGAATCTCCGGACATGAAAAAGAAGTTAAACAGTATTTAAAAAACCAATTTTCAACGATTGTGAAAGAAGAAAACATCAGTTTTGATGGTTTAGGTTCCATTATTGCGAAAAAAGTCGGTGATTTAGAGGGACCCAAAATTATGATTTCTGGGCACATGGATGAAATTGGGATGATAGTCACAAAAATAACTGATGAAGGATTTATTCGCTTTCAAACGATTGGTGGTTGGTGGAGTCAAGTAATGCTTGCCCAACAATTTGTTATTTCCACAAAATCAGGTAAAAAGATATTGGCTGTTATGGGTTCAAAACCCCCGCATTTATTAAATCCCGATGATTTAAAAATTCCTGCCAATATTGATGAAATGTATTTAGATTTGGGCGTTAACAACAAAGAAGAAGTCGAAAGTCTTGGTGTGGAAATTGGCAACATGATTGCTCCAAAAATCGAATTTCAAGAGCTTGCAAATCCCAAATACTTGTTAGGAAAAGCTTGGGATAACCGAGTTGGCTGTGCCATTGTTGTAGAAACTTTACGAAAATTATCGAATGAAAATCATCCCAATGTCGTTTATGGAGTGGGATCTGTTCAAGAGGAAGTCGGTCTTCGTGGAGCAAAAACTTCTTCACAAATGATTAACCCGGATATTTGCTTTGCTTTAGATGTCGGAATTGCCAAGGATACTCCCGGAACGGATATGTCCGTCAAGATGGGTAAAGGTCCTGCCATTTTAGTTTATGACAGTGCCCTCATTGGGCATGTTGATCTTCGTCAGTTTGTAATTCAGGTTGCAAAAGAGGAAAATATTCCTTACCAACTTGATTACTTAAAACGGGGAGGAACGGACGCCGGAACTGCTCACCTAGCCCATTCGGGTGCTCCCGCAATGTCATTATGCATTGCTACCCGATACATTCATTCGCACACTTCCATCCTTCATCGTGATGATTATGAAAATGCCATTAAATTGATGGTTGCTGTTATAAAAAAATTAAATCGCGAAGTTGTCAATAATATTACTTTCTCTTAATTAATATTGAACTACCTTTTTGGTGTTGCATTTAGATTTATAACATACCTTTATGAAAACCTTGCTTTATTTTCTTGCAAAAAAGAACCGATTGTGGTAAAATTTATGAGCGTGATTTTTGCGCCCATAGCTCAACTGGATAGAGTATCTGGCTTCGAACCAGGAGGTTGCGAGTTCAAGTCTTGCTGGGCGCGCCATTGGCCCGTTGGAGAAACGGTTTAACTCATAGCCCTCTCAAGGCTACATCCACGGGTTCGAATCCCGTACGGGTCACCAAAGAATAAATTTTGCTTTGTTTTCAGTTATGATTACAAAGCTTTTTTTTATTTTATTTATTTTAATCATTTAAGTGATATAATTATATAAAAGATCTGAAAAAAATGTATTAGGAGCTATTATGAAAAAAGCCTTTTTATCGATTTTACCTTTTTTTATTGGGATTTCTATGATTGCTTTCTTCCTTTTTTCATTAACGGGTTGTGATCGTTACAGTAATCGTTACAGTAATAGTACAAACCCCCAGGAATACCTTGAATTTGAACTATTAGAAGATGATACATATGCTGTCATTGGTTTTTCCGGTCGCTTTATAAAAAACTTAATTATTCCCTCTTCCCATAATGATAAATTAGTGTCTACAATCAAGGCGCAATCTTTTAAAATGGAAAGGGGAATTTGGGGTAGAGAAATCAATTTACCAATTGAAACGCTTATTATTGAAGATGGAATCAAAGTAATAGAAGAAGAAGCGTTTTATAATTGTGGTTTAATTGATGTTTTTTTACCAAATAGCATTGAAACGATTGGTTATTATGCTTTTTCCGAAAATGAAGCCGAAATAAATTTTCCAAGTTCAATAAAAAATCTGGGAGAATATGCCCTTTACGGGACAAAATTGAACGGCAATATTGATTTAACTAATGTCGATTGTGATAAAGGCGCATTGAGTGGTACCAATATAACAGCTGTTAAATTTTCAGATTCTCTTACGGAAATCCCTGAATCTTTATGTTATGATTGCCCTCTTTTGACACAAGTGGACTTTCCAAGCGGGCTTATCACGATTGGAAAAGGAGCTTTTAATAATTGCACAAGTTTGGAGGAAATTGATTTGCCTGAAGGACTTGAAGTAATTGGACGTCAAGCGTTTTTAAATTCGGGGCTAAAAGAAGTTGTTTTGAAAAGTGGCTTAAGCGAAATAGACAGTAGCGCTTTTGCTGACTGTGAAAAACTTGAAAAAGTTGTCTTTCCAAATCAAAGCTTTATTCTTCGTGAAAGGGTTTTTGAATCTTGTTTAAAATTGAATGATGTTGTTTTTGGAAAAAGTTTAATAAACATCGGTCAGGCCTTCAATTATTGTCCTCTTTCAAATATGAGTGTTGCTCTTGACAGTGATTATGAAATCATTGGTGGTTGTTTAGCACAAATAATTAATGAAAAGTATACATTAGTTTTAGGCTATGGTAATTTTTCACAATTTGAACTCTTTAACACAATTGGCGAATATGCTTTTGCGGGAAGAAGTTTTGATTATCTTGAAGTAGGAAGTAATATCGACTTGATTGACAACTATGCTTTTTACTATTCAAACATCGATGAAGCCAATATTTCTTCATTGTTAGTTGATGTTTCAGCTTTTGAATATGCTTCCTTAAATAAACTGACAATTTCCTCAAAGGAAATTAGAACCCATGCTTTTTACAATGTAAATAATCTAATTGAAGTAATTGTTGGCGAAGGTTGTGAGATTATCAATCAAGAAGTCTTTTCCTGTTGCTTTGAACTTGAAAAAGTCACTTTGCCGGCTTCTTTAAAAGCAATAAAAAAAGGCGCGTTTATTCAATGTCACAAGCTAAAAGAAGTATATTATGATTTAACCTCTGGGGCGCCCGTGAAGATGTATGCTGGGAACTTTATCCAGTATATTTCTCATCGGACTAATGAAAACGGAAAAATTGATGTAAAAATAAACGATGATTTTCTCATATTTGTTTATTCAGGAGTTTACCAAAATTGTTTAGACACTTGGGGAGATTTACCTGTTAATGAGAATTTTGCTTATTCAGATAATTTAGTTTCTCGTATTAGGTTAAGGTAGAAACTGTTACAATAGTTCATTATCGCTTGCTTTTTTTGTGTAAAAATGGTATATTCTTACATGTGAAAAGAGGCGATTTTTTATGATTATCGGTATTCCAAAAGAAATACTACATGGTGAGTCAAGAGTATCAGCGACTCCCGAGACAGTAAAAAAAATGATTCAAGATGGACATCAAGTTTTGGTGGAAATCAACGCTGGTGAAAATGCTTTTTACCACGACAATGATTATCAAGCAGCAGGAGCTACTATGGTTAGTTGTCCAAAAGAGATTTTCCAAAAAGCAAACGTTATTTTAAAGGTTAAAGAACCCCAATTTAATGAAAATTTAAAAGAACATGAAATTGATTGGATGAGTGAAGGACAAACAATAATCACTTTCCTGCATCCAGCTTCTCCAAACAATCATGAAATGATAAAAAAATTAACAGCAAAAGGAGTTAAAGCTTTGACTCTTGATGGCGTACCACGAATTAGCCGTGCTCAGTCCATGGACGCTTTATCTTCCATGAGTACTTGCGCCGGTTATAAAGGCATATTAATTGCTGCCAATAGTCTTGGAAAATTTATCCCCATGATTGGATCAGCTGTTGGAATGATTAAACCGGCCAACGTTCTAGTTGTTGGAACTGGTGTCGCTGGATTACGTGCGATAGCAACTGCCAGAGGACTTGGAGCCGTTGTTTATTCAACCGATATTAGAGAAGAAGCTAATGAACAAGCAAAATCATTGGGAGCAAAGATTGTTGATTCAGGAGTTCCAAGTGAAATTGCTGTAAGCAGCGATGGAAAACATGCCAATAAATTAAGCGATAAATGGCTTACTGTTGAACGTGATCACCTTCGAGAAATTGTGGCCAAGGCGGACATTATTTTTCTTTCCGCACTAGTATTTGGAAAACGTGCTCCCATCATTATTGATGAAGAAATGGTTAAATCCATGAAACCGGGTTCATACATCATTGATATTTCTATCGACCAAGGTGGAAATTGTGCGGTTACTAAAGCCGGAGAAGTAGTTAATCATTTTGGTGTTCAAGTAGATGGAACCAAAAATATTCCAGGTATGTTGCCAACTTCTTCAACATGGATGTTTGCGCAAAATGTTTATAATTTATTAAAATATTTAGTCAAAGACGATAAAGTCTTTCTTGACTTAAATGATGAAATTACATCATCAATTCTTGTTTGTCATAATTATAAACTTGTTCATGAAGGAACCCTTGAAGCGATGGGACTTAAATAATGGAAATTATCCTTGTTGCCATCTTTTTAGTCTCAACCATTTTAGGTTATATTTTAATCAATAACGTGCCCTCCTTATTGCACACTCCTTTAATGAGCGGAATGAATGCTTTATCGGGAATTACTCTTATTGGTGCTTTAATAGCAACCGCAATGGTTTTTAAAGATACGGAACAAATTGTTTCTTCTCTTTTTGGCGGTTTAGCAATCATTGTTGCTTCCATTAATGTGTTTGGTGGTTTTGGAGTTACTGACCGAATGCTGAAAATGTTTAAGAAAAAGGGTAAGCGGTTAGAATAAATGATACAATTATTACAAAATGATTTAGTTTATTACATTGTATCTGGTGCCCTTGCTTTACTTGTGATGCTGGGAATTTTCTTAATGAGTAAGGTTAGTCAAGCTCGACTTGGTAATGGTTTAAGTGCTTTTAGCATGCTTCTTGCTGTCGTTATTACTTTACTTCGTCATGATATTTTAGATGTGTGGCTTTTGTATATCTTTTTAGCGGTTGGCGCGTTTTTAGGTATTTTTATTGCTGTTAAAGTTAAGATGATTGAAGCACCACAATTGATCGCCCTTCTTAATGGTTTGGGAGGACTGGCATCAACCATTGTCGGTGGGTTTGCCCTTTTTGAAATTGGAGCAGATGACAGTTTATTTAGCAAAACCACGGCTTTAATTGCGCTAATTGTGGGCTTAGTTACCTTTGTTGGAAGCTTGATTGCGGCCTTAAAATTGGCAAGAAAAATGACTCAAAAACCAATCACCCTTCCTTATCATTCACTAATTCTCTTAGTTTTGTTACTTTTAAATGTCGGAATAATCATATTATCAATGTTTATCCCAATGAACCCTTTAATAATCATTAGTCTTGGATTGGTATTTTCCAGCCTATTTGGTTTGATTTTCACAATTAAAATTGGTGGAGCCGATATGCCGATTACTATTTCCCTATTAAATAGTTTATCGGGTGTCGCCGGAGCCATCACCGGGTTAGCGATTAACGATATTCTTTTGGTGTCGATTGGAGGAATAGTCGGTGCTTCCGGTTTACTCCTTACGCAAATAATGTGCAAAGCCATGAACCGAAAATTATTTGACATCCTTTTAGGAAAAACCAGTACAAAAGTTTTTAAACAAGAAGTGGTTGAGAAAAAGGAAGAAGTTTCAATCAAAACTGACCCTTTTTTGGCTTTAAAAGCTGCCAAAAAAGTCATTATTGTCCCGGGATATGGAATGGCAATTGCCCAAGCTCAATACCAAGTTAAAGAGTTGGCTGACTATTTGAAATCAAAAGGTGTTCTCATTAAATTTGCAATTCACCCGGTTGCAGGACGAATGCCCGGTCATATGAATGTATTACTCGCAGAAGTTGACGTTGATTACGATGATTTGTACGAAATGGATGCCATTAATCCCGAATTTAAGGATACGGATGTCACAATCGTGGTTGGTGCAAATGACGTATTGAACCCAGCTGCTCGCAACCAACCTAATACTCCTCTTTATGGGATGCCAATTTTGAATGTTGATGAATCAAAAGAAGTGATAATCTTTAACTATGACTTAAAACCTGGTTATTCCGGTGTGAATAATCCTCTATATGAAAAACAAAGTGTTCATTTATTCCTAGGAAATGCAAAAGACACTTTACAGGATTTTATAAATAACTTAAAAAAATAAACAAATCAAGGTAGCAACGCAAGGTAAGAACGCTACCTTTTTTCTTTTTGATCAAACTCCACCAAAAGCTCTTAATTTACCATGAAGAAAACAGCAAAAGCTTATTGTTTATACAAACAATTTATGGTATAATTTATAAGTAAAAAACTTAAAGGAGAAAACCATGAATACGATTGTAATAGGTGTAATTGGCGCTGATGTCCATGCCGTGGGAAACCGCATCATCGAGTATGTTTTAACAAATGAAGGCTATAATGTTGTCAATATTGGAGTTTTATCAACTCAAGAAGACTTCATAAATGCCGCCATTGAAACCAACGCCAAAATGATTATGGTGTCATCGTTGTACGGTCATGGCGAATTAGATTGTCGTGGCATGCGTGAAAAGTGCCTTGAAGCCGGAATTGGCGATATTCTTCTATATGTTGGTGGTAATATTGTTGTAGGAAAACAAGATTTTGAAACCGTTGAAAAACGTTTTAAAGACATGGGTTTTAATCGGGTTTTCCCCCCAGGAGTAACCATTGACCAAGTTCTTCCAACCATAAAAGCTGATTTGGATGCAAAATGAATGCTTATTTATTAATTGATTTTGGTTCGACTTATACAAAATTAACTGCTGTTGATATTGATTCGAAAAAATTGCTTGGAACCTCTTCACACTTTACGACCGTTTCGTCAGATATTAGAATTGGTTATCATCATGCTTTAGAACAGCTCCAAAAAAAAATGGGAACAATAACCTTTTCCAAGATAATTGCCTGTTCTTCGGCTGCAGGGGGTTTAAAAATGGCGGCTGTCGGTTTAGTTGAAGAACTAACCGTTGAAGCAGCAAAACGGGCGTGTTACGGAGCCGGTGGAAAAGTGGATTTGGTTTTCTCCCATTTTCTTACATCAAAAGAAGTAGCATTAATTAAAGATAAAAAAATCGATATCATTTTATTGGCTGGGGGTACAGATGGAGGAAATAGCGAAGTCGTTATCCATAATGCTCGCTTACTTGCTTCCAGTAATTTAAATATTCCCATTATCTATGCCGGTAACAAGTCTTGTCAAGATGAAATCCAAGACATTTTTCAAAAGAATCATGTCAATGGTTTTATCTGTGACAACATTATGCCCAAACTCAATGTCTTGAACATTGAAAAAGCAAAAGAAGTAATCAGGACCATTTTTTTGGAGAATATTATTGTTGCAAAAGGCATAAAACAAATCGAATCCGAAATTGATGCGGTCATGTTACCCACCCCTTTTGCGGTCTTAAAAGCCGCTGAATTATTATCAAAAGGATATTTGTATGAAGCAGGATTAGGCGATTTAGTTATATCCGATGTTGGTGGTGCCACCACCGACATTTATTCCATGGGTTTTGGGTATCCGAAAAAAGCTGATGTTGTTTTGAAGGGACTGCAAGAACCCTATGCCAAGCGGACGGTTGAAGGTGATCTTGGGATGCGATACTCGGCAATGGGGGTCATTGAGACCTTGTCTGAACAAGAAATAGCTCTTTTTAACGATAAAGGAATTGATCTAAAAAGAGAAGCTTTATATCGTCATGACCATGTAGAAATGGTTTCAAAAACAAAAGAAGAGGAAGCAATTGATCGTCTTTTTGGGGGAATATGCCATGATATTGCCATCAGTCGCCATGTCGGGAAAATGGAACTTGCTTATACACCCATGGGTTTATTATATTATCAAACGGGAAAAGATTTAACCGAAGTTAGTTATGTGATTGGAACTGGTGGTATTGTTATTCATGATTCAAATCCCGTCGAAATTTTAACAAAACTTTGTTTTGATAACCAAAAGCCTTTAGAATTGCGTCCCATTAAGCCTCAATTTATGATTGATCGTCATTACATCCTATCCGCTATGGGATTGCTAAGCATTGATCATCCGGAAATTGCTCTCAAAATAATGAAAGGTAATTTAGAAAAAATTTAGATAAATGGAATTACGAAATAAAAAATGGACAGAAACTGAATTTTTGAAAATACGTCAACAAGTGTTGGCGTCTTGGCCAACGGGAAGTAGTGAACTTTTAAATTTAGATGTGGCAGTAGCCAATCTCAAAAAGATTCCTGCTCATAAAAACTTTGCCATTAAAATGGCGGAAGCCAAAAAACAAGGTAGAACACTGGTTCAACCACGAGCTGGTGTTGCCGATATTGACCGTCATATTGAGCTAATGCAATTTTTGGAAGCAGCCGGAGCTGATTTTCTTCCTTCCACCATTGACAGCTACACTAGACAAAACCGTTATTCGGAAGCCGAACGCGGAATTGAAGAAAGTCGTCGCCAAAATCGTAGCATGTTAAATGGTTTTCCCGCTGTTAATTATGGGGTGGAAATGTGCAAAAGGGTTGCCGATAGCGTCAATGTTCCTCTACAAGCAAGGCATGGAACTCCTGATTCACGGTTGCTTGCCGAAATAATCCATGCTGCGGGTTGGACTTCCAATGAGGGTGGAGGAATTTCTTATAACTTACCGTATGCAAAAAACATCTCAATTGCTGATTCGCTTTGGTATTGGCAATATTGTGATCGCTTAGTGGGCTATTATGAAGAACATGGAGTAACCTTAAATCGTGAACCATTTGGTCCTTTGACGGGAACACTAGTTCCTCCTTCAATCTCGAATACAATCAGTATTATCGAAGCTTTACTGGCTGCAGAGCAAGGAGTAAAAAACATAACCGTTGGCTATGGAATGTGTGGAAGCATCATTCAAGATGTTGCCGCCATTCATACTCTTCAATCCCAAACAGAAGACTATTTACATCGGTTTGGTTATAACGATGTCATTATTACAACGGTATTTCACCAATGGATGGCGGGTTTCCCGGCGGATGAAGCCAAAGCCATGGGCTTGATTGCCATGAGTTCAACAGTTGCCGCCTTAAGTAAAGCCACAAAAATGATTACGAAAACCCCTCTTGAATCGGTCGGGATTCCAACCAAAGAAGCTAATGCTATTGGTATCAAAGCTTCAAAATTGGTTGTAAGTTTACTGAAAGACCAAATGTATGCTTCTTCTTCAAAATTACAAGAAGAAGAAGATCAAATTAAAAAAGAAGTTGATTCATTAATCGAATATGTATTTCGCTTAGGAGAAGGTGACCTTGCCATCGGTACGGTTAAAGCCTTTGAATTAGGAATTATCGACATCCCGTTTGCTCCAAGCAAGTTTAATGCTGGGAAAATTCTTCCTTCTCGCGACAATGAAGGAATAATTCGCATTTTAGATTTTGGGAATTTGGGATTCACTGAAGAAATAAAAGATTTTCATCGCAAAAAAATAGAAGAAAGGGCTAAATTTGAAGGCCGTCCAGTCTCATTCCAGATGACAGTAGATGATATCTATGCCGTTAGTGAAGGAGAACTAATCGGTCGTCCAAAGAATAAATAATATGAAAATAATCGATGTAATTTTATCTAGATCTTATACAGGTTTTTATTTTGATGACCAAAAAGCCATAAAAGCCGGAGCAAAACTGGATGGGTTTACTTATATTGGCAGTCCCGTTACTCCCGGTTTTTCACAAATTCGTCAAACGGGTGAAGCCATTTCCATTCAATTAGTTCTTGAAGATGGTTCTGTTGCTATTGGCGATTGTGCCGCTGTCCAATATAGTGGAACCGGAGGCCGTGATCCTTTATTTTTGGCTGCTGATTTTATCCCATTTATTGACAAAAACATCAAACCTTTATTGCTAAAAGAGAATGTTTTAGGTTTTCGCAAACTTGCTGAAAAATATGACCAATTATTGATCAATGGCAATCGCCTTCATACCGCGATTCGCTATGGGATTTCCCAAGCTTTATTAATGGCGGCGGGACTTGTAAAAAAGAAAACAATGGCCGAAGTTATTCGCGAAGAGTATGGAATTGAGGATGCTTCCTATCAAGTTATTCCTGTTTTTACGCAATCCGGTGATGAACGATATATTAATGCCGACAAGATGATTATTAAACAAGCTGATGTATTACCGCACGCTTTAATTAATAATGTTAAAACTAAATTAGGTGAAAAAGGCGAGTTATTATTTGATTATGTCATTTGGCTTCGCAATCGGGTTCTTCAGTTACGAACAAATGATCAATATTACCCTGTTTTTCATATTGACACTTATGGAACTTTGGGAATTGCTTTTCAAAATGATATTAAAAAAATAGTTGATTATATTAAGACTCTTTATGAAGCTGCTCAACCTTTTAAATTACGCATTGAAGGCCCTGTTGATACCGGTGATCGTGAAGGGACAATGCAGTCCTTGCGCGATATTTCCCAAGCATTAGACGATCAAAATATTCCTGTAGAAATCGTTGCCGATGAATGGTGCAACACCCTTGAGGATGTTAAATACTTTGCCGACAACAAAGCAGGGCATATGCTTCAAATCAAAACTCCAGATTTGGGAGGAATCAATAATGTAGCGGAAGCTATCATATATTGTAATGAAAAAAACATTGGCAGTTATTGTGGGGGAACCTGTAACGAAACCAATATTTCGAGTCAAGCCACAACCAATATTGCCATTGCTTGCAAAGCCACCCAATGCCTTGCCAAGCCGGGAATGGGAACGGATGAGGGTTTCATGATCGTCAAGAATGAAATAAATCGAACTGTTGCCCTTGCAAACAGTAGAAAGCGTTAAAATGATGAAAATTGGTGTAGCCGGTACTTTAGAGTCAAGTGATGTGATGATTACTGTTCGTGAATCCGATGCTTTAAAAATTACAATTGAAAGTATCGTTTTTGAACATTTTTCAAATCAAATTTATGCGACTATCGTATCCACTTTACAAGAAATGAATTTGATAAATGTGGAGGTGCTATGCCAAGATAAAGGGGCTTTGGATTATGTTATTAAAGCTCGCTTAAAAACGGCAATTGAAAGGATGCATCAACATGCGTAGAAGTTTGCTTTTTATCCCAGGGAATAACCCGGCGATGTTACAAAATGCTGATGTTTTTGAAAGCGACGCCGTCATTCTTGATTTAGAAGATGCCGTAAGCATAAATGAAAAAGATAGTGCCCGAATTTTAATATCTCATTATTTAAAATCAAAACCTTCCCATAATCAAGAAATGATTGTCCGAATTAACGGAATGGATACTCCTTATTTTAAAAAAGACTTGGCTTCGATATTATGTAATCAATTAGATACGATTATGTTGCCCAAAGCCAGGGTCAGCGATCTTTTGGAATTGTCCAATATTCTTGATTTATTAGAACAAGAACATAAAATCACAAAGCAAATAAAAATTATTCCGATTATTGAACTGGCTAACTCCATTATAGAAATCAATGATTTGGTCAAGATTCCTCGCGTCGATGGGTTATTATTGGGCGCAGAAGATCTTACAACGGATTTGGAAATTGAAAGAACAAAAGTAGGCTTTGAAATAATGTATGCTCGATCAATTGTTATTTTTGCTTGTAAAGCAAGTCAAATTGATGCAATTGATACACCATTTACCGATATTAAAGATGATTTAGGCTTTATCAAAGATTGTGAAACGGCAAAAGCTTTAGGAATGAATGCGAAAGCCGCCATTCACCCCAATCAAATTGATACTATTAATTTGCTTTTTTCCCCAAGTGAAAAACAAATTGAGTGGGCTATTCGCATTATGGAAGCGAAAAAAAGGGCCGATGAGATAAACTTAGGGGTATTTAGCCTTGATGGAAAAATGGTTGATAAACCAATAATTTGCCGAGCTGCGAACATTTTAAAAAAAGCTGAAA
>JBFXGS010000037.1:0-12989 GCA_050177775.1 Bacilli bacterium
AAAGCCTCGAAATGGATGTCATCTATGCCCAGATTCTAGGAAGTTATTTTACTTTCCCCAAATGGTCAAATGTTGCCCGCAAAGGCAAGGTTGAAGTCAAATTTTTAAAGTTATTTTCCGCCGAAGAATTAGTTTCATCAACTGTGGAAGCCATCGATCAAAAATTATTCCAAGCCATGAATTATGATGAGTACGAATGGCAAAGCCGCAACAAAGTTGCCTATAAGGGCAAGAAATTTGCTGAAGGTTTAGAGCATATCCTCTATCTTTGCCCGGTTTGCCATCATGAATATTCTTACACGGCTAAAAATAGCGACCTAGAATGTACAAATTGCCACACACACGTTTTTTTAAATCCTTATTATGATTTGGAAAGTGAAAACGAGAAAATACCAAAGAATATTCGAGATTGGTATTTATGGCAAAAACAAGTCGAAACAAACAATATCGAAGATCCAAACTATCAGTTTTCAAGTCATGTTCGCGTTAAAATGCCCGATCCCAAAGGCAAAGGATTTGTTTTCGTGGGCGAAGGAATCACGACGCTTTCGAAATTAGGCGTCCAATTTGTGGGCACGTTAAACAACGAACCAACGGACTTATTGTTTAAATTGCAAAATGTGCCCGCGATTCCGTTTGGTGTCAATGAAGATTTTGAAATTTATCATAATGATACCCTCTACTACTTTATTCCTGATAATATCAGAGAATGCGTCAAATGGTCGGTAGTTGGTGAACTACTTCATAAAAAATATATAAAGGAAAATCAACATGAGTGAAGATAAAATTTTAAAAATTAATAAACGATCATTTATAACCGTCTGTGCCATTTTAATAAGTTTTATGATAATGGTTTATGTCATGACTTTTTTCATTGAAAAGGGTATTTACACGGATAATACTTATCAATTAATCGGTGGTACCGGTTACCCATTTTGGAAATTCTTAACTTCCCCATTTCGCTTATTTGGGGGAAGTGATGGTTTAAAGGTCATTGTCATTTCCTTGTTTATTCTCATTCTTGGGGGTTCCTTCAATGTCATGGATAAAACCCAAGGAATTAAAGCGATCATCAGCTTTTTGATCAATCAATTTAAAAACCGAAAATACTTCCTTCTCTATGTGGTTGTACTTTTCTTCATGCTCCTTGGTTCGTTATTTGGGATTTTTGAAGAAGCCGTTACCCTTCTTCCCATCATCATCATCCTTTCTCTTTCCTTAGGATGGGACACTTTCACGGGATTAGGGATGTGCTTAATCGCCACCGGGTTTGGTTTTTCCACCGCCCTTACCAATCCTTTCACAATCGGTTTAGCAAGTGATCAAATGGGACTGCAAATTTTAGATGGCTTCTGGTTTCGATTAATCATCTTCTTTTTAATGTATGCTATTTTGTGTATTTTTCTAACGATTCATGTGAAGAAAATCGAGAAAAATCCGCAAAAATCACCAACTTACGAAAATGATCAGCAGAAATTAGCCTTAATCAATCCGGAAGATAACTTTGATAATTATGATCCCAAAGTTCTTAAAGTATTTTCGACTTTCTTCTTATGGGTGTTAATCGCCATCATTGCTGCTTCGACCATTCCTTTTTTACAAGATTACACGATTCCCATTATTGCGCTATCTTTTTTAATCGGAATCTTTGTTTGTGGAATGTTAATCGGACAATCTTTTAAAAGGATTGCCAAGTTATTTTGGTCGGGCATCGTTTCATTGGCTCCCGCCATCATTATGATTACCTTAGCGGCATCCATCAAATTTATCCTTGAAGATTCGCAAATCATGGGAACCGTAATCAAACAAATTGTCAACTGGTTCACCGGTTCTTCACCAATCATGGGAATACTATTCATTTATATGATTATTCTTTTAATTCAGTTTTTTATCGGTTCCGCCAGTGCCAAAGTCATTTTAATTATTCCGATTATTTCGATTATTGCGAATGACCTAGGAATAACCCAAAATATAGCTTTGTTAGCTTTTATCTTTGGAGATGGATTTACTGATTTAATTTACCCAACCAATCCGGTGCTTTTAATTGCTCTGGGGTTATCTTCCTTCAGTTATTGGAAATGGCTCAAAAAAACATTCTTATTACAACTGATTATTCTCGTCTTAACCATTGGTTTACTAATCCTTGGTTTCTTCATCGGCTACTAAAAACAAAAGCAAGATTTTTTATATCTTGCTTTTTTGTTTAAATGTCATACTTACTTAATATTTGGGCGGGCGTTAATCTTAATAAAGTTAAGACGGGAATTAAACCGATGATTAAATTGCACAAGAACAAAAAGGCAACCGACCCCACCCCAATAAACCACGGATATTCAATCAGGACTAATCCGGCAATATCATTGACTTGTGCGATAAAAATGGAAGCGGCAATTACTCCCAGCAAAGAACTAAAAAGCGAGATTAACACAATTTCGGAAATAAACAAGCGATAGACATTGCCTTTTTTGACTCCTAAAGCTCGGTAAACACCAATTTCATAAACACGCGAAATCAAACTGGAACGCATGATGAAGAATAAGAAGATTAGAGAACCAGCTAAAATAATGATGCTGATGATGTACTGAAAAATATCAAATACTTGTTCATAGTGTTCTTGATAATTAATTGAATATTTATCTTTAGCCCGTAGACCTTCTGCTTCCAAAATTTTGATGGTCGCTTTTTTATTAAGAGAATAAACCGTTACCGATTCCACATTATCGGTTTGAATAAGCGACAATTCCAGTAAATTGCTCGAATGTAAATAGACGACGGGTTCAATTCCATCAACAATTCCGATCACTAAATACTTTTCACCATTAGGCATCAGCAAATGGGTATTATCTATTTCGGTATACAAATAGTTCTCATAAAATGATTTGCTTACGACAATTTGCTTAGTTTGTTGCCAATTAGCCAAAATCGGTTTGGAGACGGCGGTTATTGCTCCGTTTCCATTTAATTCATTTAGATAGTCATTTATTTCATAATATTCATCAATAGCCGTCAAACTTAACGAATCAAAGCGGTTGTAAACAGCGTTGTAGTCTTGGTTGGCCATAATGGCATTGATAAAAAACATTTCATCGGAAACATAAATAGTCGGGTTATTAGTATCAACAATCCCCACAATTTTTCCTTTAATCTGATCAAAACGCAAATAGGACTGACCAATGATTTGTTCGTAGAATAACCCACCCAACATTTTAAATTGGGGACTTTCTAAAATCGCATCGGCCACCCATTTATCAATGATAATATCATTGGCGTTGGTTGGCATTTGGCCTTTAAATAATGTCGGGTTATCTAAAACCGAAAGCGGTAAAAGCGTATGCGGCGAAAAAGCTGGACGGCTGGCATGAGTTTGAGCATATATGTCAAACGTAAAATTAGATAAACTCAAGTAGCGGGCCGATGGAATGATGATTGCTTCACCAATCTTCGTTTTTAAAGCTAAAAAGTCATCAAAATCATAGTCATCGGCACCTTTGACTTCGATTAATTGACGATTCTCATAAAGAAAATCATGTTCATCGACTTTTGTGGAAGAATATAGTTTTACAAACCCCGAAACAACCAAAATCGCGGATAAAAACAAAACAACGAACAACAGCCTTTTGCGCTTGTTTAAATTGGATAAATACCTTAAAGCCATTTTAAAAGTATCTTTATATTTGATGGCTGAACCTTTTTCCTTAATGGAAACCGGAATTTTTGGTAAATCGTAATTAAATTTTTGCACATCATCCAGTTTTATAATCGGTTTTTTACCTTCCACAACTTTTGTTTCACTATAATTATCGATAAATTTGATCTTTAAATTATCTTTTGCGGAATGAATGTAAAACGTATTATCTTTAAAAATAATGTTTAACGCTAAATCATGACTTGGTTTATCTTGATAATAGTTGATGTCGACATTTTCTGAACTAATGGTTTTCTTCTCCAAATCGCCTAAATAGATATTGGTATCATATAAACTATGAAATTCCGTATCTTGCGAAACGCTTCGCTCTTGCATGATTTGACCGTCTTTAAGTTCAATGATGGAATCACCATAGAACTCCGCTAACCTTCGCTCATGTGTAACCATGATTACAAGACAATCTTGAGAAACCTTTTTGATAATATTCATGATTTGCAAGGTGTTTTTTTCATCAAGATTACCGGTTGGTTCATCGGCAACAATGACATCGGGGGCTTTTACTAAGGCCCTGGCAATTGCAATTCGTTGTTGCTGACCACCTGACAGTTGAGTTGGACGTCGTTTTTTGAATTTTACCATTCCAACCGCGTCTAAAGCATAATCAATTCGCTGATCAATTTCTTCTTTTGTTAGGTCAAACATCTTTAAAACCAATTCTAAATTTTGGTAAACGGTCAAATCAGGAAGTAAAATGTAGTTTTGAAAAATATAACCAAAATAACGATTACGAATCAAATCCCACTCATTAGCATGATATTTAGTAATGACGTGGTCGCGGAAAGTTATTTCGCCACTGTGAACGTTGTCTAAACCACTAATCACATTCATTAAAGTGGTTTTTCCGCTTCCCGAAGGTCCTAATAAACAAACTAAACCCATTTTAGGAAATTCTAAATTGATGTTATTAAGAACATGAATTTCATTTGCTTTATTTCGATTAAAGTATTTATGTAAGTTTTTAACGCTAATCATCTTATTCACCATCAACCTTTAAATTCATAAAGAGGCTCTTTTTCTTCATCAACCTGGTAAAACGCCATGCGATGAGGAGCATAACCGCTAAAGACACCAGAATAAGCAATAAATAGTCACTAAACTCAAAATAGGCTTGCACAAACTCGCGAACCTCGATTGAGGCCATATTCGCAACAATAAAGATACCCGCTAAAATAATTAAAGCCGTAAAGAAAATTGTCAATATTTCAATGACAGCAATTCTTTGTAATTCATGAAAGCGAAGCCCGATAATCCTCAAGATAGTATAATCCTTCTTTTTACTTAAAATTATCGAACGAACAACCAAATAGGAAATAATAAAAATAACGGTTATTGAAAATAAAACGCCGATAACGAGGAATAAATTAGTGATTACCGAAAAAACGGCATCAATATTAATGGTTTGGCTGGCTTCAAATGGTGAAAAAGCATAATAACCATCATTAAATAGGCGATTAATGACTTTTCTGGATTCATCGCTATCTTTTAAATTTAAGGTATATTGATAGTCATTCGTTATTTTAAGTTCATCAAAAAAGGCTTGACTAATTAAAATGGTATCGTATTTTGCATCGTCCGTATCGAGAACAACCGTAACAGGAACATCATTTAGAGTCACCGTGGCGGTTTCAATGTCACCTCCTTCAAAAATCCAATTAAAGTTTTCAGAGATTTTAACTTGATATCCCGTTAAAGAACTATCCACATTGATTAAACCATAAGGCAAATCCTGTTCAAAAAAATTGAGTTGCGCGTGAAACAAATAACCGTACATCGATACTTTAAAAATATCATACAGTTTGGTTAAACCACGATCACTCATAATAAATTGCGTGGAACCAAGGGTTTGGTAAATTCCTACCAATTTAAAATCCATATTAAAACTACTATTGGAAAGGGAAATGTAAATGTCATACCATTCATTCAAAGGTTCATCTAAATCATTCTCATCTCCGGAAAGAGGATTGAAAGCGAGCGCAATTTCATTATCGGCTTGCGGAAGACGGCCAATGAGGGTTTGACCTTGAAAATCATTAGTTAAATTTAAATACCCATTTTCATAATAATAAGAATCATTGACCATAAATTGAATTTGAAAATTGGCATCGACAATTAAATCCGGAATAATGATTTTCTTTATTTCGCCTTGGTCCTCGAAATAATCATAGTCCGTTTGGGTTAACGGAGCACGATCTCTTCTGGTCACAATTAAACGTTCGGGGTAATTATTGAATTGACTATAACCCGAATAATCCATATTCCTACTGATTAATTGCGTTCCATAATTGAAAAAGACAAAAACCAGGGTCGTTAAGGCAACCAACAACAACAAAATGGTTTTCTTGGGTTGACTCAATAAATTATACATGGCAATAATCAAGGTTTTTACTAAACTAGGCATTTTTCCAATGGTCTTTTCGGGAACTTGAGTGACTTCATACGACCTTAGTTGTTTGTCTTCCACAACTTCTCCGTCAAATAAACGCACTTTGCGGGTGACATATTGTTCAACATTATCAAAATCATGGGTGACAATAACGACTAAACGACCATCGGCGACTTCTTTTAGAAGTTTTAAGATTTGTTTGCTACTTTCACTGTCCAGATTACCGGTCGGTTCATCAGCAACAATGATTTTCGTCTCTTTCGCAAGCGCTCTGGCGATGGATAAGCGTTGCTTTTCACCACCCGATAGTTTTGAAGCCCGATGACGCATATGACTCGTTAAACCAACACGGTCAATAATGGCTTTAGCCTTTTGAAGACGCGTTTTTTTATCCATCCCCTGAATGATTAAAGCCGCTTCAACGTTTTGTAAAACGGTGTAACTATCGATTAAATTGTAGTTTTGAAAAATGAAACCGACGGAATCGCGCCGATATTGTTCCCAGTCAACATCATCATAATAAGATGTTTCCTCATTTTCAATGTACATTTCTCCATCTTCATAGGTATCAATCCCACTAATAACATTTAAAAGGGTACTTTTACCACTTCCGCTTTCACCAGTGACGGCAACAAATTCGCCTAATTTGAATTCAAGGTTGATTTTACGAAGGCCCAGCGTCACCGCTCCTTCATTATGGTAATATTTCGAAACATTTTCTAATTTAATCATAATTCCTCACTTTTATAAAAAAGGCCAGACTAGTTTCATCCGACCGTATTCACAATTTAAAATAGATTATCAAAACTAAAGCTACCTTCAATTAAGGCGACCAATGGGTTGCTTTCATACAAGTACTTCGCAATCCCCAGTCCCCCGTTTGAAGCTAAATCAGCGGTCACAAAATCATTTACCGCCGGAATCATCCCGGCAGCGGTTGATAAAACCAACATCAAAACCGAAACAATTAAAACGGCCTTGGTGAGTCCTAAAACCGCCCCGAGAATTTTATTAACAAAGCCCAGAACTTTTCCTGAGAATAATTTATTTAAGAAATGTCCTAAAATCTTAAACAAAATGAAAATTACCACAAATAAGCCAATAAAAGTAATGATGGTAATGATCACACTGCTGATGGAGGGAGACAACACTTCCGCCAGGGAAAAGGTAGTTGGAACCGACGAAAAATCGACTCCTTTCGCAATCGCATCCGCAATAAACTTCGGAAGGCCCAGTTCCGAAATGGCACTCGATAATTGCTCGGTAGCATTGGCTTGATCAAACGGAATATTAAAAGTTGGAAAATCAGCAATCCAAGCGGTGACTTTCGCCACAACTTGGTCACCAATGCTTGACCCCTTTACCAATATACTCACTTTTTCGGTCAATAGGAACGCTCCCACCAAGGAAACCAACCATCCGGCGGCGGACATCAGTTGCTTGACAAAGCCTCTAAATAAACCAAAAAGCGTGAATAAACCGACAATAATTAAGATAACAAGTTCAATTTTACCCATATTACTTTCGACCTCTCTCATTCAAGTAAAGTAAACTATATTTCACAATTAAATTAGGGCGACTTACATCACGGTAATTCATAATGAGCAAATAAATTAAATAAACCGCTAACGAAAGCAACAAAATCCCCAATACTAAAAAGACATAATCGATAATCGCTTCAACCGCGAGAATGAAAATTAAACCAACTAAATACTTCCAAAAGTTTCTTTTCAAATAAGTTAATTTGGATGATCGTGAAAATGAAAACAGATGAATTGTGGGAAGCAAAATTAACGTTACTCCGATTAAGACTCTCACAGCATAGGTCGGAAAGATGATGATGATTGCTCCCAAAACCAACAAGAAAAGGGCTTCGAGGACAAGAAAGATTTGCTCGCGTTTTTGTTTTTGGGCATTATCTAAATAATGAGAAAATCTAAACGCTGTTACTAAAAAGGCTATGCCTACTATAAACAAATATGAAGCTGCCAAATAAGAAAAGATTAGGATGATTTGTTGTCCATTCGGCAAAATAAACAATAAAGAAAGCCCCACCAGCATAAGCACAAAACAAATTAGCAGCCAATTGTTACGCAAATAAATCTTCATTTTTTACTCCGTACTAGATTATAACATAAATTTATAGAAAAAAAAGCATAATTATTTTTCTTGCTTATTAAAAAAAAAAGCAAATATGACAAACTTATAATTATTTGCTATAATATATTTTGAGGTGATTTTATGCATGAATTATTAGATTTGCAAAGACGGTTTTTCCAAACCGGCCAAACCTTAGATTATGATTTTCGAAAACAAGCTTTAATAAAACTCCAAATGGCCATAACCCGCCACCACCAAGATCTTCTTGATGCCTTAGCATTAGATTTAAATAAAGGTGAGACGGAAGCCATTTTGACGGAAATTTGGATGGTTGAAAAAGAAATTTCTTATCAATTACATCATTTAAAAAAATGGATGAAGAAAAAACGCGTGGCAACGGACATTACTTCCATTCCCGGCAAATCATATTCGTATTTTGCTCCTTTGGGAACAACCTTAATTCTATCGCCATGGAATTATCCATTTCAACTTTTATTTATCCCCCTAATCGGCGCATTAGCCGCCGGAAATACGGCGGTTGTGAAACCATCCCTATCATCGCTTAACACCAGCAAAATCATCAAAGTTATTATTGAAGAAGCTTTTTTGTTAGAATATGTCGCTTGTGTCTTAGCTGACCATGAAGAAACCAATCAATTGCTCGAAGCCAATTTTGATCATGTCTTTTTTACGGGTTCTCCGACAATTGGTAAAACCGTTTATGAAAAAGCCGCTAAAAACTTAGCGAAAGTTACATTGGAATTAGGCGGGAAAAGCCCCTGCATTGTCGATGGAACCATAAAGTCCGAAATAGCGGCTCGTCGTATCATCTTTGGTAAATTAATCAATTGCGGGCAAACGTGCATTGCTCCCGATTATGTGATTTGTGAGCGAAAAGCCCTGCCTGATTTATTAAATCAACTGAAACTTGCCGTTTCCAAAACTTTTAAAGATGATCCGCTTTCCACAATCGATTATCCGAAAATGATAACCAAGCGCCATTTTGATCGGATGGTTCGCTTATTGGAAAATCAAAAGCTCGAATTGGGGGGCCGTTTTAACCAAGAAACCCTCAAAATAGAACCAACCATTCTCATCACGGATATCGCCAATCCGCTTATGCAAGAAGAAATCTTTGGCCCCGTCCTCCCGATTATTCCTTATGATGAAGAAAAAGAGATTGCTTCGATTATTGCTCATTCTCCAAATCCATTAGCTTTTTATATATTTTCCAAAGACAAAGCTTTTATTGAACGGACCCTTCGTCATCACAGTTTTGGCGGTGGTTGTGTCAATGATACTCTCAGCCATATTATTTCCGATCATTTGCCGTTTGGGGGCGTCAAAACCAGCGGTTTAGGAAACTATCATGGTTTTTATTCATTCAAGACTTTTTCCCATCAAGTTTCCATTTATCATAAACACCCAAAAATGGAGCTCTTGATTCGCTATCAACCATACCGTCCCTTTATTAAAAAATTGATTAAAAAGTTCTTTTTAAAGAAATAAAAAAAGCGGCTTCTTCAAAGGTAGTTTACCTTTTGAAAAAGCCTTTTTATTTTTGCTCTTTTTGTTCTTCTTGCATCATAAGGGCTTTGATAATATCCACATGGGGACTTTTTTCAATAAAATAAAGCAACAAACAAAGCAAAAGACAAAGCAATGTGGAAAAGACGATTTGAAATAAACTACTGACGCCAAATTTAATTAAAACGGTTAGACAAATAGCAATAATGACCAATAAGATAACCGCCGCACGGACAAACAATAACCGATCCACCCAAAACAACGACCCCACAAAAACGACTAAGGCAAAGAGGGTGGATACAGCAGTCACATAAGCTAAAAAATTGTGTGTTTCGGAAGTAATCGGAAACATGCTCGGAGCAAAAGGAAGAAAGACGGTCACTAGCATGGAAAGACCACCGAAGCCAATTAAGAAACTCATAATCATATTATTGAACCGCGTTAATACCGTCAAATAGGAAAGAAACGCTAAATAATATAAGGAAGTCAGAATTCCCCAAATTATTAATAATTCCATGGCTCCATAACGAGCCCCGATTTGTGAAAAAGTAACGATAATTAAATCGCCCCCGGGACCAAATTGCGAAAAAAAGATGGCATAGATGGGAACAATAATCAATCCGACAATAAAAAAGGTGATTTTATAGGTCTTGGCGCGTTTTTCAAATTTATTCACAATTAACTTCTTTCTTGGTAAAGCCCTAATGCTCTTTTCAACAATGTTTGTTCATCATTAGTAAGTTTTTCTTGCATTATTTCATCAAGTAATTGATGTAATATCAGATTGATTTTTTTACCATGGGGAATTCCTAAAGCGATTAACTGCTTTCCATTAATTGCTAAATCAGTAATATTCAAGCAGGGTTCGTTTTCAATTATCGTTTTAAGACGTTTTTGTATTTCCACTTCGTCTTGTTCGTTTAATGGTTTTAAAGATGTATTTTGGTAAAAATCTAACATATTGGTTAAATCTTCATAGGCATATATTGATAATAATTTTCTTAAAAAATAATTTTCGCGATGCCAATTGATTCGTGATGCTTCCCAAAACATGGTAATTTTGTTAATCTCATCATTGCTGTATTTTAGACTTTTAAGTTCTCTTTTTGCTTGTTCTAATGACAAATCTAAATAAATGGCGGCAATTTTCGCGTATAATCCTTTTGAAACGCTTATCCGCTTAATTATTGTGGGAAAATCAAAAGCGATTGTAGGCGAAATTACATTCATCAAGGTTTTTCCATATTTACTAAAAATATTGGGGCTGGCTTCACCCATTAAAAAACGGTTCATTTCATCATGAATTCGCTCTTTAGAAACTCTGGAAATTAACGGCATTAAGTTAATGATAGCTTGGTGGGTTTTTTCTTCAATCGTAAAACCAAGGTTTGCCGCAAACCGTAACCCCCGCATTATTCGCAGAGGATCTTCATTAAAACGTTCTTCGGGATGACCGATGGCGCGGATTATTTTATGTTCCAGATCTTTTTGGCCATTGACCAAATCAATTAATTCACGGTTAAAGCACAAAGCATTAATGGTGAAATCACGCCTTTGCAAATCTTGTTCGAGTGAACGTACAAACTGGGTTTTATTTGGGTGTCGGAAATCTTCATAGCCGGATTCAATTCGAAAAGTGGTAATTTCTAATTGATGATGATCTAAAAAAACGGTAATGGTTCCATGTTTTTTTCCAAAATCTAAAACATAATAATCGGAAAAGACTTTAATGGTCTCATTGGGGGTTGCGGAAGTCGAAATGTCATAATCGGATGGTTCTTTTCCCAGCAAAAAATCGCGGACTGCGCCACCGACGACCACCGCTATATACCCGTTTTGTTCTAATAATTGTAAAGCTTTGACAACATAAGTCGGTAAGAACATATTATTAACTCCAATGGTATTTTAACATAAGTCGTTAAAAAAACCAAATATTACTTGTGTTTTTACTAATAACTCGATATTTTACTAATGCCACTTGAAATCATTATTTCACAAGGAAAAATAACAGATTTCAACGGTACTTGACAATCATCATTCAACCATTCTTGGAAGACTCCCGCGCCACCTGAAACAATAAAGACGGATAAAAATCTGATAAATGTTTCATCAAATTTCGGAGCAAAAGCCGGAAGACTTTGCTTTGTTTGCACTAACATGGTTCTCCTTAATTGTTCAAGAAAATGAGAATCGCCATTTTTACTGAGCATGGCTTTCACAAAACGCATATCTTTGTATAAATATTCAATCACTTGAATCAAAACCGGAAGAATATAATAATCAGCCGAAATGGGACTATTTTTTTCAATTATTTTAATTAAGTCGTTAACAATGGCTTTTTCAAACTTCTCAATCATATCATAAATATCGACATAATGTAAATAAAAAGTCCCGCGGTTGATATTAGCTAATTCGCATAGTTCGGAAACCGTTATGTTTCTTAATTCCTTCTTCTCAATCAGGTTAGTCAATGTTTCTTTCAATAAAATTTGTGTTTTTTTAATTCGACGATCCATATTAACCTCAACGTTTTATTTTGATTTGTTTATTTTTCAACAACCCTCGTAAATCTGCTTATTGATATCGCTAACTAAAATAATTATAATCAAATTAGCGAATTTAGTCAACACATTGTTCAAAAAGGGGGATTGTTTATGAACATTATTCTTAAATTTCGTTTTGTTATTATGGGATTTTTGGGCATTCTTTTTGTCATATCGGCTTTTATTTTTAACGATGTAAAAATTAATTACGATAATTCCCAATACTTACCCGATTCGGAACCAACCAAACAAGCTTTAATTGTCATGAAAGAGGAATTTGGGTTAAATGGTTATGCGCAAGTGATGATAAAAAACATCACCGCCACGGAAGTTGAATTCATAACTACCCAAATCAACCAGATTGCTAATATTCGAAGTGTTACTTTTTATAAGAATAATCCCAATTATTTTCTTGATAATCAAGTTTTATTGCAAATAACGTTTGCAGAAGATAATTACGCCCTTTCCACAAAACAAGCGCTTGAAGACCTTAACCAATTACTGATCAATGAAGAGTTTTACCTTGGTGGCGAAAGTGTTCTGGTCAATCGTTATTCCGAAGTCATCCAAGAAGAAATCTTGAAAATTGTAGCGTTTATTATCCCGATTATCATAATCATCCTTTTCTTAACCACTTCATCGTGGGTGGATCCGCTGCTATTCTTGATGGTTGTCGCAATTAGCGTTATCATCAATATGGGAAGCAATGTCATTTTTCCCAATATATCTT
>JBFXGS010000038.1:0-12985 GCA_050177775.1 Bacilli bacterium
TTCATAATACAGTCGACTTTGCTTTGATTCACTAAATCCATCGCCACCAATGAAGCTTGTTCATCGGACTCGGCGTCGATAATATCATATTTTCGTAAATTATACTGTTTTTGACTGATTAGATTGATGATTTGATCTTTGGGACCAATTAAAATAGGATGAATGAAACCTAACTTAAATGCTTGATTAACGGCATCAATAACCGGTTCGTCATTGGCACTGACAACGGCAATCTTTTGACATGGCAACTTTGAAGCAGCAATCAATAAATCATTTAAATGTTTCAATTATTTCACCAACTTTGAGATATAATCTTTACCAACTTGGATTGCTTTAATATTGATGTCTACTAAATGCTGCTTTCCCTGTCCTAATATTTTAACAAGCACTTTTTGAATGATGTCATCGCTAAAATCCGGGTTTAAATATAAATAAGCACCTAAAATAATCATGTTTGCTACTTTAATATTTCCCAGTTCTAAAGCTAAATCAACAACAGGAATTCCATAAACTTGACAATCATCGCGTTTAACCTCTTCATTTATTAAAGAAGAATTATATAAAAGAACGCCATTCTGCTCAACCTTGTTCCAAAACTTAGTTAAAGAGGGTTTATTCATAATAATTAAAGTATCGGCTTTAGCAAAGACGGGTGAATTAATTAGAACGGGCGACAACGTTACCGAACAATTGGCCGTTCCTCCCCTGGTTTCGGGTCCATAGGAAGGAAACCACAAACTATTGACATCCGCTTCATTTCCAGCATAGGCTAACATTTGCCCAATCATCATTACTCCTTGGCCGCCAAAACCCGCAATCGTAATTCGTTTAGCTTTATTCATTTTGGGCTCCTATATCTTTAAAGACACCTAAAGGATAATATTTAGTCATGTTTTCATCAACCCATTTCATTGATTCAACCGGTGTCATTCCCCAATTTACTGGACAAGTTGATAAAAATTCAATCATGGTGAAACCTTTTTTCTCGATTTGATATGAAAAAGCTTTTCGAACTGATTCTTTCGCTTTTTTGACAGCTTTTGGAGTTGTTAAAGCAACACGTTCAATATAAGCCGCTTTATTTATTGTTGCAAACATTTCTGAAATTTTGATTGGCATGCCATGATCAGCTTCATTTCGCCCAAATGGCGAGGTCGTCGTTTTTTGCCCAATTAGGGTTGTCGGAGCCATTTGACCACCAGTCATCCCATAAATTGCATTATTGACAAAAATGACTGTAATATTTTCACCACGATTAGCAGCATGAATGGTTTCGGCAATTCCAATTGATGCTAAATCGCCATCACCTTGATAAGTGAAAACAATATTATTGGGATGAGTGCGCTTAATTCCTGTTGCTACGGCACAAGCTCGGCCATGGGCAGCTTGTTGCATATCGCAATTAAAGAAATAATAGGACATAACCGAGCAACCGACACTGGCAATTCCAACCGTTCGATCAAGAATTCCCAGTTCTTCCATTACTTCTCCAACCAGTTTATGGATTATTCCATGGGTACAACCAGGACAATATGAAAGATGAGTGTCAGTTAAACCAGATGTTTTTTTATAAATAATGTCATTCATGAGCTTTGCCTCCTGCCATTTTTTTAATAGCTTGAACAATTTCTTCTGGTTCTGGCAACATTCCACCAACTCGTCCAAAGAAATGAATTTGATGTTTTCCACTATCAGCTATTTTTACATCATCAATCATCTGCCCTAGACTCAATTCGGCAACCAAAATCCCTTTTACAGACTTAGGAATATCATTAAAAGCTTTCTTAGGGAAAGGCCATATCGAAATAGGACGAAGAATTCCTACTTTTATGTCTTCTTTTGCTAATAATTCTACGGCGGAACGGCATATTCTTGACATTGTTCCATATGCCACAATCACATAATCAGGATTATCCATATTTACTAGTTCATATTTTTGCTCATTCTTGATAACTTTTTGATACTTGGCATGTAATTTTAAATTGTGTTGCTCAAGTTCAACCGGATCCAGATATAACGAACTGACAACATGACGTTCTCCTTGACCTTTTCCGACGGTCGCCCAATCCTTTTTTGGCAATTCTCGTTTCGGGATTTCGCGATCCAAGTCTACAGATTCCATCATTTGACCAATTAAACCATCAACGGCAATCATAACAGGGTTTCGGTAAAAATCAGCAATTTCAAACGCCGATTTCACGACATCAACTGTTTCCTGTAAATTTTCCGGAGCAAAAGCGATAACATGGTAATCGCCATTTCCACCGCCACGGGTTATTTGATAATAATCGGCTTGTGATGGTTGAATTCCGCCAAGACCCGGTCCCCCTCGCATCACATTGATGATTACACAAGGTAATTCGGCACCGGCAATATAACTAATACCTTCTTGCTTTAACGCAATTCCTGGTGAAGATGAACTGGTAAGAACACGAGCACCTGCCCCTGCGGCGCCATATACCATATTAATGGCCGCTACTTCTGATTCTGCCTGCACAAAAATGCGGCCTTCATTTTTCATATGTTTTGATAAATATTCGGGCACTTCATTTTGAGGAGTTATTGGATAACCAAAGAAGGCATCGCAACCACCTTTGATTGCTGCCATAGCGATAGCTTCATTTCCCTTCATTAATATTTTATGCATGGAATCACCCCTTAACCCTTTCTACTGTTATAACTGAATCAGGACACATGATTGCGCAAAAAGCACATGCGATACATTTGTCAGGTTCGGTTACCCTAATTACATTATAGCCTTTTTCATTGGTATGCATTTTATCCATTTCGAGAATTTTTGTTGGACAATAATGTACACACAGCAAACACCCTTTACATTTTTCATAGTCAAAATAAATTTTCCCTTTTGCCATTTTTACCTCCTATAACCAATTTTTTCGTAAATATAACTTCAATAGGATTATTTCTCCCAATAGAAGTGATGGCTGATGTATTACTTGATCGTAAATGCCTGTATAAATAATTGGCAAGTTTGTTTTTTTGGAAACTTCTTGAATTATCATTTGCCCTTTTAGAACATCTTCAAAAACCGTTTCGCGAAGAAAATTACTATTGTTTATTAAACCGGTGACTTTATAGCCACAAGAGCCTTCAATTTGATTAATCATTTTCATGATTTTTAGTTCATTTTCGGTTTCTTCACGGAAAACATTGATACACAAAAGCAAGTCAGTTTCTTCTTTAGTTAAAAAATCAGAAAATTGGTGCATAAGTTTTGCCCCAACTCCATCTCCACCCAAATCAAGGATCGCCGTAATTTGCGGGTTTGTGAAAGGAACGAAAGCTTGACTTGAGATAAAGGGTAAGTCACTCCCTAAAGCTTTTTTTAAAGTTGATGAAATCATCCTAACATGATTTTCGTTCAAGAGGGTTTCTAGTTCTCTTGAACGAAAGTAAGGATTGACAATATCTAAATCAACAAGCATGGACACTTTTTTTTGGATGGCCAGATTTAATGAAAACTCCGACTTTCCACTTCCATAGTGTCCTGCAATAAAAGTAATTCTTTTCATAGAATCATCAGTTGTTAACGAGGAAGATAGTTGCCATGGATATTATGAATGGCTTGAATACGTTCTTTTGCAAATATCTTTGCTGCTTCTTGCGTAGTTATATTATCGCGATCCGAAATTTTGAAAATATCGATTAAACGATCATAAATCTTTTCAACGGCTTTAATGACTTCTTCGCGGTTATAGTTGTGAAGTTCATGGTAAACATTGATTACGCCACCCGCATTGATGACAAAGTCCGGAGCATAAAGGATGCCCAAATCTTTAATCATTCTTCCATGTTTGTCTTCATCGGCTAAAGCATTATTGGCTGTCCCGGCAATTATTTTGGCTTTAATTTGTGGAATTGTTGTATCATTTAAGATTGCTCCAAGTGCACACGGAACAACAACATCAACATTTAGACCAAATACCGATTCTGGTTTCACAAACTCGACCTCAGGGTGTTCTCGATGCATTCTTTCGATATGACGAGGATTTATTTCCGAAAAATAAATTTTTTTCGCATTTGCTTCAAGCAAATAATTAATCAAGTAATAACCGGTTTGCCCCGCACCTTGAACAGAAAAACTATATTTGGAAATATCATCATTTCCAAATTTATATTTTAATGACGCTCTAATACCATGAAAAGCACCTAAAGCTGTTATTGGGGAAGGATTTCCGGATTTGCCTTCTAAACCAACAACAAATTTTGTTTCCATTGAAACATATTCCATATCCTTGGTACCAGTATTAACATCTTCAGCAGTTATATAACGTCCGTTTAAACTTTGAACATATCGACCTAGCGCGCGAAAATAAGCTTCGCTTTTACAACTGTCCGCATCACCAATTAAAACAGTTTTGCCTCCACCTAAATTAAGACCAGCAGCAGCGTTTTTATATGTCATTCCCCTAGCTAAACGAAGGACATCTAAAACCGCTTCATCTTCGTTTTGGTAATTCCATATTCTTGTTCCGCCTAATGCAGGTCCTAAAGTTGTGTCATGAATGCAAGTAATCCCTTTTAAACCAGTCGTTTTGTAATAAAAATAAACTAATTGTTCATAACCATACTTTTCCATGTAATCAAATTTTTCCATGTAAAATTCCTCTCTTTTTGCGCTTTTATCTACATTTGTAAAAGCGCTTACAAATTATTATAACATTTACAACAAAAAAAATAAAGCAAAAAAACACAAAAAAAGAAACAATAAATTTAACTTTGTTGTTTCTTAAAATCTCTTAAATTAAATGTAAAACAGCAACTTTTAAATAAAAACTCTCATCTGCGCCAATTAAGGTGGCATGATCTTTGGCTTGCATTCTTAGTTCGACCATTTTTACATTTACTCCCGAACTTTCAACGCTTTCGTGAATCATTTTTAAAAACAAATCAAGTGTTAAGTGCTGAGAACAACTACAAGTAATAAGAAAACCTCCGGGATTAAGAATTTTCCAAGCTAAGTTGTTTAAATCTAAATATCCGCGATATCCCTCTTTAATGGTATCAACGGATTTTGTAAAAGCGGGTGGGTCAAGGACGATAACATCAAACATTTTTCCTTGTTGTTTAAAAAGACGCAATTGTGAAAAAACATCAGCTTTAATTGTTGTAATATTGGAAAAGCCATTAAGGTCGGCATGTTTTTGCACAAAATTTAAAGCTTGTTCACTAATATCGACCGCTGTGATGTTTTTGGCTTGATATTTGGCAGCACATAGTGAAAAACCACCAACATTACAAAAGCAATCCAGGACTTCTTTATTCTTTACATAATGCTTTAAATTATCGCGATTTTCTTTTTGATCAAGAAAATAGCCTGTTTTTTGCCCGTTTTCGATGTCAATTAACAATTTCAAACCGTTTTCTTCAATAAGGACAGGATTATCAAGAACTCCATATATTAATCCTTTGAACTGAGGTAAGCCTTCTTTTTCTCGAATGGAAACATCATCTCGTTCATAAATGCCTTTTGGTTGAAATTCTTGAACAAGTAGTTCAAGAATCAGGTCTTTTCTCATATCCATTCCTAAACTCAAAAATTGAACTACCAAATAATCGCCAAATTTATCAACAATTAAGCCTGGCAAGCCGTCGGACTCCCCGAAAATAACGCGATAATTATTTTGATAGCCCAAAGACAAACGAAATTGATTGGCTTTTTTAATTTGTTCTGCAAAGAAATCTTTGTCAATAGAGGTTTCATTTCTGGTAATCAAACGCACAATAATTTTGGAATGATGATTGATAAAACCATACCCAACAAACTTTCTTTCCAACGACTCGACACGAGCGACACTGCCTTGTTGATCTTTGCCTTCAATCTTAGATACTTCGTTTGCAAAAATCCAAGGATGGCCTGCCATTAAGCGTTTCTCTTCACCTTTTTTTAAGATAACGGTATACATCTTACTCCTTTTTTGTGAATTTAAAATTGTTCACAAATTGATTTTCCCTGCATATGAAGGACTAAATAATCCGGTCCTCCGGCTTTTGAATCAGTTCCGCTCATATTGAAACCACCAAAAGGTTGATAACCGACGATAGAACCTGTACATTTTCGATTTAAGTATAGGTTTCCAACAAAAAATTGTTCTTTTGCAATCTCAAGATGTTCACGATTATTGGAAAAAAGTGCTCCCGTCAAGCCATATTCCGTATTATTGGCTACTTCAAGCCCTTGTTCGAAACTTTCAACTTGACAAACAGCTAAAAACGGTCCAAATACTTCTTCTTGCATGATTCTGCTTTTTGGAGAAACATCACAAATGACCGTTGGATCAATAAAATAACCAACCTCTTTTGACCCGTTTCCGCCCACGACTAGGCGACCCTCATGTTTCCCAATTTCAATATATTCTAAAATACGATGAAAAGCAGCATCATCAATAACTGGTCCCACTTGAGTATCAGAAGATTCAGGATTTCCAACTTTCAAGGCTTTCGTCTTTTTTACAATGAAATCCAAGACTTCTTGATATTTGTTTTTATGGATTATGGCTCGCGAACAAGCGCTACATTTTTGCCCGCTAAAACCAAAAGCGGATTTGACAATGGCATCAGCCGCTTTTTCGGAGTCGACGCCATCATCAACTAAAATCGCATCTTTTCCTCCCATTTCAGCAATGACTCGTTTTAACCAAATCTGTCCCTTTTGAACTTTGGCAGCTTTTTCATAAATGGAAGCTCCTACTTCTTTTGAACCGGTAAACGATATAAAACGAGTTTTAGGGTGATTGACAATAAATTCACCCACCTCACTGCCTTTTCCCGGGATGAAGTTTATTACTCCCGCTGGAAGTCCGGCCTCTTCCATCACTTTTACAAAGTGATAAGCGATAATTTGCGTTGTGGAGGCGGGTTTTAATAAAACGGTATTTCCGGATACAACCGCCGCTGCGGTCATTCCCGTTAATATGGCTAATGGAAAATTCCAAGGCGTGATGACTGCTCCAACCCCTAAAGGAATATAACGATATTCGTTGCGTTCTATTATCGGTCGACTTAGCACTTTTTGATCAATATTTTGTATTTCCAGAATTTGTCGCCCATAGTATTCTAAAAAATCAATGGCCTCAGCGGTGTCGGCATCGGCTTCAACCCAAGGCTTGCCCGCTTCTTTAGTCATTAGAGCACTAAAGAAAAATTTTCTTTTACGAATGATGGCCGCTGCTTTAAATAAAACATCAGCCCGCATCTTAGGGTCTGAATATCGCCATGTTTTAAACGTTTCCAAAGCCGTTTCCATTGCCAATTCAGCTTCTTTTAACGAAGCTTGGTGAATAGTACCAATAATTTCTTGATGGCAAGCGGGGTTAACAGATACCATTTGTCGACTTGTCAAAATGTTTTTTCCACCAATTATTAATGGGTAGACTTGCCCCAATTTGATTGATTTCAAAGCATCTTGATAAGCTTCTTGATGGTTTGAAATCGAAAAATCAATAAGTTCTTCGGTTTTATAATCATACATTGCCATAATTCTCTCCTTATACGACAGATTTTTCATAAGCAACATGTGTTGCATTTTTAAAACGATCCAAATTTAACTCTGAAATGTCAATAGTCAATGGTTTATTTAAAATGATTTCGGTTAACAGTTTCCCAGTCATCGGTGAAAACATAAAACCATGGCCACTAAAACCACAGGCTAAATAGAAACCCGGTAATTGGGTGACTTCACATATTATTGGTTGACGATCCGGCGACATATTGTACGAACCAGCCCATTGACGAATGATTCGAAGGTTACCCACCAAAGGTAAAATATCCATAATTGTTTTGGACATTTCTTCTAAAAAAGACCATGAACTCGCTAACGAATGGCTTGGTTTAATACCCGGAGTACTTCTTCCCATAATAAAACTACCATGAGGTACTTGTTGGCAATAAAGGTTTTTTGCAAACGACATTACCATTGGACCTTGGATTTTTTCAATAGGCTCCGTAACTAAGATTTCATGATTTTCGGCATAAACAGGAATATCAATACCCGCCATTAAGCCAATTTCGGCAGCATATCCACCGGCGGCATTGATGACATGATTGGTTTCAATCGTTCGTTTTTCGGTAATCACTTTTTCAATTCGTTGGTTTTTAATTATTATTTCTTTTACTTCTTCAAAAAAGTAAAATTGCACGCCAAGTTCTTTGGCAGCACGATAAAAAGCATCATTCATTTTGAAAGGATTTAAATGACCATCGGTTTTACAAAATGTAGCACTGACAATGGCATTGGTATTCAAATGAGGAACAATAGCTTGGGCTTCTTCTTTTGTTATTTTTAGCGCAGGAATGCCCAAGGATTGTTGTAATTTTACATTTTCGGAAAATTGCTTATCTTCTTCATCGTTGGCAGCAACAATTAAATATCCTTCTTGTTTAAACTCAATATCATCAGGATAGTTCAGTGTTTGTTTGGCGGTCTCAAAAAATTCAATACTGGCTTTTGCAAGTAAGCAATTCATTTTGGTCGCCCATTGTTGGCGAACTCCGGCACCACACCTTCCCGTGGCACCACTTGTTAAATAACTTTTTTCAATGACAACAATATTCGTTTCGCCTGCTTTAGCAAGATGGTAAGCAATACTAGTGCCGCTAATTCCCGCGCCTATTATTACATAATTAGCTTTCATTTTCTCTTCCTTCAAAAACTTCTTTTATTGTCACACCCGTCGAAAGCGGCCTAACTTTGGCAGAAGGAATTTCTTCAAGGGGTTTCTTTAAATATTTACTCAACTCTCTTTGAATAATTTGACCACATGTATTTCCTTGGCATGGTCCCATGCCAACTCGTAATAATCTCTTTATTTCTTCAATATTGGTGTAGCCCTTTGAAAAAACAGCTTCTAAATCAGCAAGGGTAACATCTTCACATCGACAGACGATTATATCTTTTTTATTCATATCTTCTTTCCAATCGTAATAAATTCATATAAAAAAGACTTGTTTACCAAAACTTGAACTAACGCTGTTTTATCTTGAACTTTGTTCAAAGTGACTTTTTCAATTTTAGCTTCACCGATAACTTGACCTAATCGATTAATGGCTGACCATTTTTCACCAACTTGTGGCAAAGGTAGAAATTCATATGATATCTTAAAGCGAACTTGATCATTAATTAACTGGGCTACGGATATGGCTAAACCCGGGCAACTATAAACACATACTCCACACCCCGTGCATTTTTCAAAATCAACTTGGGGGCGATCATTGATATTTTTTCCAATATAAATGGCCTGAAAAGGGCAACTGGTACTACAAGGATTACAAGGGATTTCTTCATAGCATTCAATGATGACTTTCGGTTTTACAAGCCTTTCCACATCAGGAAAACAACTCTTTATTTGTTCAAAAGTAGGAATACCATCTTTATTTAACATCTTCTAAATCCCCTAGTTTTGCTAAGCCTTGACATATCTTGGCTCCAAATGGACCTTGGCGTAATATTTGCAGTTGTTCTTGGTAATCATTTGTTAATTGTTGGTGTTTAGGATGGGGTTTTCTTAGTTTTTCGCAAGCGACAAGTCCTGCCAGGGTTCCTTCTACAATGGCACTACTGGCTTCTTCAATTCCTGAAGCATCACCACAAACAAATAAATTAGGAACACTTGTTTCATGATGTTCGTTAGTAATTGGAACCAGACCACCCAGTTCGCTTACAAACTTCATTTTTACTCCCATCATTCCCAAAATGTTCGTTAAGGGCGTCAATCCAACAGCAATTCCGACTGCATCCACAGTAAATTCTCGCTCACTTCCGGGTCTTTCTTGCCATTTATCATCTAATCCGATGGTGATTACTTTTTCAACCGCATCCTTGCCGATTGCTTTTTTAATGGTTCGTGAAGTACAGATTTCAACTCCCAATCGTCTTACCTTGGAAGCATGGACTTTATAACCACCGATACTAGGAGCGGCTTCTAAAATTGCTAAAACTTTTACTCCGGCTTGTAATAATTGATAACTGACAATTAATCCAATATTCCCACTTCCAACCATGATTATTTGCTGACCCGGTTTAACTCCATAAACGTTCATAAGTGTTTGGATGGCCCCAGCACCATAAATTCCTGGTAAGTCGTTATTTTCAAAAGTCAAAACCTTTTCACTTGCTCCGGTGGCAACAATAATAGCTTGGGCTTGGATTTTTTGATATTGATGGTTTCGATAAACCGTTACCACAAAATCAGGATAAACTCCGACAACGGTTGCATCCGTCCAAATTTCGACTAAATCAGAAAATTGACCTAAAGTCGCAATCAATTGTCTGGCAATGTCAAAACCCCTTGTTTTAGCATATTGTTTTTCCGAGCCAAAAAACATATGAGTTTGTTTGATTAATTGTCCTCCTAAACGAGGATTGCGATCAATTAGCAATACTTTTTGACCAGCTTCCGCGGCAATTTTAGCGGCGCATAAACCGGCTGGACCTCCACCAATAATAACTAAAGGAAAATTAAGCATGGAGTTCACCTCGGTTAATTTGGGTTGTTACAATCATCCCCGGCTTTAATAAAGTAATACAAGTTTTTACATTAGGGATACCATTTACAACCATATGACAAGACGAACAATTGCCAATAGCACAATATAATCCCCGCGGGCGATGCTGATGGATGCTCTCGCTAAGTTTTTTGATATTTAAGGCATGGAGAGCCGAAGCAATAGTATCCCCTTCGTAACCATATACTTTTGCTCCATTAAAAATGAAATCGATGCGTTGTTTTTCAGGAAAGTCGAGAATCGGGTGTTGTATAATTCTCAAAGTTAGTTCACCTCATTTTTCATTTGTATTATACCATAGATCGAGTGGCTAATAAAGGTGATTTTAACTTTTTCCATCAAAAAAGTCCTCATAAAAAGGACTTCATTTTTGGCATTTCGGGCAATAATAAACACTTCCACCAAGATAAGCTTCTTTCAAAATTTTACTAAAACACTTGGGGCATGGTTGGTCAATTGTTCGATTACTCATCAGGGTTTGATAACCTCCGGGATTTCCAAATAAGTCGGTTTCGGTATTTCTTCCTCCTTGATTGGCCATGTCCAAAAGGGTCGTTTTAAAAACTTGAAATAAATTTTTTATTTCTAATTCATTTAAAGTAGTTAATTTTCTTTTTGGAAGCATTTGAGAATTGAAAAGAATATCTTGAATAACGCCATGTCCTACTTCGGGTCTTCTTTGTTCAGTTGCTCAAAAAGCTTTTAAGCTAAGTTTAGAATCAAAGTGTTGAGCCACCAATTTTAAAAAATAGGTTTCATCAAATTCATCAGAGAGGGGACATGGTTTGGCTTTGGCACCCAAATAGTATGGATTATCTGTTTTTCCATCCAAAAGTAAAAATAAGAAACCATACATTTGGACGGAAGCAACCAATTTTGAATGATCAGAAAACTCTAATAATAACTGATGTTTTTGAGGAGTGGCTTGATTTTCCTCAATATAACGCAAATTAACACCATCGGAAAAAGTTAATAAATCATTTCCAATCGCAATTTCTAAAAATGCTCCATGATAAGTACTAGTTTTGATAGTCTTATTAATCAAACGATGATAATCGTCAACGTTTTTATTGAACCAAGCGAACTTATGAACGGAATAGTTGACAATCACATTATTGATTGTTTTTCCAACTAACAATTGATTTATCTGTTTTGATAAATGATATATTTCAGGTAATTCTAACATCGCCGTGCTCCCTTCTTGATAATTGTACACCTAATACCTAAAAAATAAAAGTAAACCTGTTTTTCCAGGTTTACTTTGTAAAGCGACGCCAACCAGTGGAAGAAAAATACCCCCCCATCGTTGATACTTCATTTGTAACAATCATGGCATGTTCGTCAATTTCATGAATTTTCTTCACAATTAAGTCCTTGCCTCGACGATTAGCATAAATCATAATGACGGTTTTTTCTGCATCTTTTCCGTTTCCTTTGACGGTTGTCACTCCAAAACCATCAGCGCGCATAACGTCGGTGATGATTACTCCCATTCGCATATCGGTAATAACTTGAATTAATACTTTTCCAAATGCTAAATAATTTTCAATGCGAGAACCGACATAAACGCCCGAAGCAAAACCAAAGCTGTAAACGATGGCTTTGATTGGTTCTTCATTAATCCCCGCGATTACTTGTGATGCAATGAAAATCCACATTAAGACTTCAAAAAAAGCTAATACGACACCGGGCTTTCGGTATCCTTTATTGATAAGGATGATTCGTAAAGTACCCATCGATACTTCAATAATTCTTGCGAAAAAAATCAATAAACATTCTAGAATTAATTTTAAAACAGGTTGATCATTTAATGAACTAAATATGCTATCCCACATGTTGTTAATACCTACATTTCAATATGATATTATATCATATTCTCATTTTTAATCAAGTCATAACCGCATGAAAGCATTATCTCAATACTCAAAAACAACGACTTCCTCCATTTGAGCGACTTTACTAATTGTTTCATGAATGGAGCAGTATTTTGCTCCCAATTCCACGCTTCGCAAAAATTGTTTTTCATCACTTGGTTTGCGAATGGTTATTTTGATTTGAACATACTCCAAAGTGGCAATTTGGGCATCGCGATGGCGTCCCGAAATTTCCACAGACGCACTCGCAAAGGTTAACCGCTTTTTTTCAACGATTGACAAGAAGGTTGAATAAAAGCAAGCTCCTAATGCTCCAAAAAGTAAATTATAAGGACGAAGTCCTTCTTCTTGAGCCCCAATTAAGACCTTTCCTTTTGGAGCAATCATTGTTCCAACAAAGGTATTTTCAAAATCCATTTTAATGGTATCAGCTGCCATATTATTTCTCCTTTTTGTTTAATTATATCATAAAAAAGAAAATAAAAGAGCAATATGGCTGATTGTTTGAAAACGATTTGTCATTTTCCTGTTTATAAGAAAACGCTTTTATGTTATAATAGAAAAAGAAAACGGACCAAAGAAAGGAC
>JBFXGS010000039.1:0-12955 GCA_050177775.1 Bacilli bacterium
CCGATATCATTTATTCATTGCCGATTTCGAGACGTTCGTTCTTTCTTCATAAATTGTTAGCGGTGATGATTCAAGTGGTGGCGTTTTCTCTGCTTTTGTATGTGATTAACCTTGGTTCCTTATTAATTATTGAAAAAGTCGATATTCTCCTTTTCACAGGCTTTTCGCTCATTTTTACCGTTATGATGATGGTTATTGCGGCTTTGGGTTTCATTTTAGGAGCTATGGTGAGGGGCTCCGTCAAAGCGATGAGTTCGCTGCTGATCATTTTTCCGATGTATATTATTTCGATTATCTCCCAATTGACCCAAAAAGAATGGTTACAAAATTTAAAATATTTATCGGTTTTCACTTTTGCGGATCCGGTCAAACTTTTAAAAACTGACCAAGAATTCGAATTAATCAGCTTGATTGTCTTTTTAGGGTTAACCGTTTTTGGTTTATTCTATGCTTTAAAACAGTTTGAAAAACGTGAATTTCTTGACTAAAAAAAGATTGAAAAATTGATTGTTTAGGTGTATAATCTTATGAAAAAGGAGTCCAAGATGAAAAGAAAAACAAAAATTGTATGTACGATTGGACCGGCTTCCGAATCGCCGGAAATGATAGAAAAGATGATTAAAGCGGGCATGAATGTCGCTCGTTTGAATTTTTCCCATGGCAGTTATGAAGAGCATTTAAACCGCATTAAAACCATTCGGGAGGTATCTTCTCGTTTAGACCGCTATATTGGAATTATGGCCGATACCAAAGGGCCGGAAATTCGTACCGGTTTGTTTGAGAACAACCAAGCTTCCTTTAAAAAAGGGCAAGAAGTCCTCATTTATAAAGCCGAAATAAATGGCAATAGCGAACGCTTCCATATTTCCAGCCCAGAATTATTTACCGATATTAAAATTGGCGATTATTTGTTGATTGATGATGGCAAGATGCGTCTTGATGTCATTGAAACCAGTCCGCAAATTATCAAGTGCATTGTAAAAAACGCGGGCGTGATTAAATCGCGAAAAGGCGTTAATGTCCCCAACGTAAAACTGAGTATGCCGTTTATATCCGATAAAGACCGTGAAGACTTGAAGTTTGCGGCCAACCATGGTTGTGATTTTATTGCTGCTTCCTTTATCAAACGGGATGCGGATGTGGTTGCCATTCGCGACATTTTAAGGTCCGTGGGCCACGAATCAATGGAAATCATTGCCAAGATTGAAAACCAAGAAGGTTATGACAACTTAGAAAAAATTCTTGCCGTGGCCGATGGGGTCATGGTAGCGCGCGGGGATTTGGGGGTTGAGGTTTCTCCTCAATTAGTTCCGATTTACCAAAAGAAAATCATTGCGAAAGCCAATGAAATTGGCAAACCCGTCATTACGGCAACCCATATGTTAGAATCGATGATTGTCAATCCTCGTCCGACCCGAGCCGAAGCTTCCGATGTGGCTAATGCCATTTTAGATGGATCGGATGCGATTATGTTATCGGGAGAAAGTGCGGCCGGTGATTATCCGATTGAAGCCGTTGAAACAATGGATACGATTGCGAAAGCTATTGAGGAAATAATCCCTTACGAAGACCGCTTATTACGATCGATGAAAACCAGTCAACGCACCAATAATGATGCGATTGGGATTTCCGTGGCCCAAACCGCTTTGACCATTGAAAATGTCGTGGCGATTGTGGCGTTTACGGAAACGGGTGGTACGGCCAAACGTATTTGTAAATTCCGCCCTTCGGTTCCGATTATTGCGGTCACTGATTCATTGGCAACCTGTCAACGCTTATCTTATTACTGGGGTGTCTCACCGATATTACGTGATAATGTCACGGATTATCTCGCTTATAATCGCATGGCGATTGAAGTAGCGAAAGCTTTTGGCTTTAAACCTGGTCAAACCATTATTTTGACTTCCGGTTGGGGCCAGACCCATGGGACGACTAACAGCATGCGGATTATTGATATTGTATAAAAAAAGTCCTTGCGGGACTTTTTTTACTTGAACAAGTTAAGATTAAGAGTATAATACGATTGAGGGAATAAATATGAAATTTTCAAAATACCATGGATTGGGAAATGATTTCATTATCATTGAAGAAGGTCCCTATGATTATGCCAATTTAGCCTTGGAAATTTGTAATCGTCATATTGGGGTGGGCGCGGATGGCTTGATTATCGTTAATGCCGACCCGTTAGTCATGACTTTTTATAATATGGATGGGACCGAAGGCACGATGTGTGGAAATGGTTTAAGATGCTTTGGTCAATATTGTCGGGATAACAATCTCGTTAATCAAACCAAATTTGCAGTAAGAACGAAATCCGGAATGAAAACATTGCAATATCTTGGTGATAATATCTGGCAAAGTTGGTTAGGCGTTCCTAATTTTGATCCTCAGATCATGAAGATTGCGACTAATGAACCCCAGTTCATCAATGAACCGCTATTGGGAATGCGGATCAGTGCGGTTTTTACCGGAACGACCCATGTTGTGGTTTTTGTATTAAATATTAATGCTGAACAAGTATTAGAATTGGGCGAAAAAATTAGTAACCATCCCATTTTTCAAAGTCAAACCAATGTCAATTTTGTTCAAGTGGTCGACCGTATGAATTTTATTGTGCGCACTTATGAACGCGGAGTTGGGTGGACGTTGGCTTGTGGAACGGGAGCGGCCGCGAGTTTTGTCATTGGCAGATTAAAAGATTATTGTGGCAATGAAGTAAACATTCAATTTGCTTTAGGTCATTTACTGGTAAAACAAGACGAGAATCAAGAAATAATCTTAATTGGTCCCGCCACTAAAATTTGCTTTGGTGAATATTAAAATAAAAATGGTTAGAAAGAGGAGATTCCTAACCATTTTTTACTTGGACAGACCCATGTTTAAACCATTGGAAAGAAATGGTTTACAGCAATATTCTATCATGCTCTGATTTTAACGTCCTTAAATTTGCTCTTTTTTTACCTTTTTTGAAAATAAGAAAAGTAATTGCATTTAACTAACAAAAAAGGTATAATAAGAATATGATATTTGGGTGAATTCCCTATCAATTTGAGGTAGAAAAATGGAAATTAAAGAAAATGTTGCGAAAGTGCGCGAAGCCTTAAAAAACTATCCCGATGTTTCGGTTGTCGCCGCTACTAAATATATGACCATTGACCAAACCAAAGAACTTGTCGCTTGCGGAATTACCGAACTTGGAGAAAACCGTTCCGATATGTTTTTGGAAAAATATGAAGCGCTAAAGGATCATCCCGAAATCAGATGGCATTTTTTTGGCGTTGTGCAAACAAGAAAGATTAAAGACATTGCGAACCGCATCGCTTGTTTACATTCGCTTGATAAATTATCAACGGCGATTGAACTTGACAAAAAATTGACTTCACCTTTAGATTGCTTTGTGCAAGTTAATATTTCCGAGGAACCCAATAAACAAGGCATTCCCGCCAATCGGGTTAAAACCTTTATCAAACAACTTGAAAATTTACCTAAAATAAGAATTATTGGTTTAATGTGCATTGCGAAACTTACTTTTGATGAAGAAGTGCTCAAAAAATCGTTTGCAAAGATGCAAAAGCTTAAAGAAGAGGTTGAAAAACTGGAATTACCAAATGCTCCTTGTCATGAATTATCCATGGGGATGAGTAATGATTTTAAGATAGCGATTAATTATGGGGCCACAAAAGTCCGTTTAGGACGAATATTTTTGTTATAGGAGGGCGTAATGGGACTTTTTAAACCAAAAAATAAAAAAAAGTTAGAATTTACCGAATTCGCAAACTACAAAGGCAAGGATGCAAAAAAACGAGCCAGTTTATTGACCTCGTTTGATCGCATGGAATACATGATCGTTGCCGATAACACCCAAGAAACCATGCTTAAAATATGTGATACCTTATTAGGGGGAAAGGCTGTTTTAGCAAATTTCGATAAAATTGATTCACGGGATGCTAATGATATGTTGTCATTTATTTCGGGAGTTATTTATGCCAAACAAGGTGAAGTGTATAAACTTGATACGAAACTGTTTTTGTTTGGTCGAAAAGAAGAGTATGAAGACGGTTCTTTATACCAATATGTTGAGGATACTAAATGACCTTAAGACTTGTTTTAGTCATCCTTTATTATGCTTTTCAAGGTTATGGCATCATTTTATTTTTAAGTATCCTATTATCTTGGTTTTCTATTTCGGATAATGGTTTTGCCAATGCCATCCGAAAAGCCGGAAATTGGTACTTAGGATCTTTTCGTGGTCGTCTTGTGGTCGGACCATTGGATTTATCGACCATTGTGGCTTTAATAATATATGAAGGGATTACTGGATTACTAATTGGGATCCCTTTTATCTAGAAAGAAGAAATTTAGGTGAAAGACATGAGTAAAGATTTTAAAGATACCTTATTAATGATGAATACGGATTTTTCAATGCGAGCCAGTCTTCCTGAAAAGGAACCGGAAATCCAAAAACGTTGGGAAGACATGCATTTATACCAAAAAGTTTTAAAGAAAAATCAAAACAATGTGACTTTTAATTTGCATGATGGTCCTCCCTATGCAAATGGCGACATTCATACCGGACATGCTTTAAATAAAATATTAAAGGATTTTGTCTTAAGATATAAAACAATGGAAGGATTTTTAACTCCTTACCGTCCCGGTTGGGATACGCATGGGTTGCCGATTGAGACCGCCTTAGTTAAAAATCAAAAAGTCAATCGTAAAGAATTATCGACTCCCGATTTTCGTAATCTTTGCGAACAATATGCGCTTAAGCAAGTGGAAACGCAAAAAAAGCAATTCCGCCGTTTAGGAATTCTTGGTGATTGGGATCATGCTTACTTGACTTTAGCAAAAGAATATGAAGCCGAACAAATTCGTATTTTTGGTTTAATGGTTGAGAAAGGGTTAATCTATAAAGGGTTAAAACCGGTTTATTGGTCGCCGTCCAGTGAATCAGCGCTGGCGGAAGCGGAAATTGAATACCATGATAAAAATTCACCTTCCCTTTATTTAGCTTTTCGTTTAGCTTCAACTAATCATTTCGTAAATGAAGATTGTGAAATAGTGATTTGGACAACAACCCCATGGACCATTCCCGCTAACTTAGCGGTGGCGGTTCATCCTGATTATGATTATCAAGTTGTGAAAACCGCTAATCGCCAGTTCGTGATTGCCAAAGAATTAGTCGAAAGTTTTACCAAAGCTTGTGGTTATCATGAATATCTTCCAGGACCCACTTTTAAAGGCAAAGAGCTGGAAGGACTAACTTATTTCCATCCTTTAAATAATCGCCTTTGTCCGGTGGTATTAGCGGACTACGTGACTTTAGATTCGGGAACCGGATTAGTTCACACCGCTCCCGGTCATGGTGAAGATGACTTTTTGACCGGAAAAAAATATAATCTTGACGTTTTATGCGTTGTTGACGAAAAAGGGTTAATGGTTAACGCGGGCGCTTTTGATGGCATGTTCTATGAAGATGCTAATCAAGCGATTGTGGAAACCTTAAAGCAAAACGAAAGTTTACTGAAGTTAAGTACCATTACCCATAGTTATCCTCATGATTGGCGAACTCAAAAGCCGATTATATTCCGGGCCACGGCCCAATGGTTTGCATCCATCGAATCTTTAAAAGAGGGGATGCTTGAGGCGATTAAAGGGGTCAAATGGATTCCGGCTTGGGGTGAAATCCGTATTGCCAATATGATTAAAGACCGAAAAGAATGGTGCATTTCTCGCCAACGTGTTTGGGGAGTTCCAATTCCGGTTTTCTATGCGGAAGACGGAACCGCCATCTTAGAAAAAGAAGTGATAACTCACATTAGTGAAGTGTTTGCACAAGAAGGTTCATCATCATGGTGGACCAAGCCCGTGGTTGATTTACTTCCCCAAGGATATCAAAACATTCATAGCCCCAATGGAATCTTTGTGAAAGAAACGGATATTATGGATGTTTGGTTTGATTCCGGAACATCCCATCATTCCAGTATGGTTTTACAAGGTGAACCTTACCCGGCTGATTTGTACCTTGAAGGCAGTGATCAATACCGTGGTTGGTTTAATTCAAGTTTATCAACCGGAGTCGCCATTACCGGCAAGTCACCTTATAAAACGATTTTGACGCATGGTTTTGTTCTTGATGGCGAAGGTCGAAAAATGAGTAAATCATTAGGTAATACCATTGATCCTAATTTACTTATTAAAGAATTCGGCGCCGATGTCTTACGACTTTGGGTTGCTACCGTCGAATATACGAGTGATGTACGCATTTCGAAAGATTTAATGCGCCAAACCGCGGAAACATATCGGAAAATTCGTAATACCTTTCGCTTTTTACTGGGTAATTTATTTGATTATGATCATAAACAAAATGAAGTTGCTTATGAAAAATTAGCGGAAGTTGATCAATTCATGGTTTGCAAATTAAATGATTTAATTGAAAAAGTAAAATGGGCTTATGAAAATTATCGTTTTGATGAAGTCGCCCGCTTAATTGTTTTATATATGACCAATGAATTATCCGCCTTTTATCTGGATTTTACAAAAGATATTTTATATATCGAACCTGCCAATCATTTATCAAGACGAAGCATTCAAACGGTTTTCTATCAACATTTGCTGGCCTTAGCCACCCTTTTGACGCCGATTCTTCCGCATACGATGGAAGAAGTATATCAATATACGCCTAATCGTGAGTTTGATAGTATTTATTTGCTCAATATGCCAAAAGTTAAGATGCCGAATAATGCGGAAGCATTAATGGATAAGTTTAGTGACTTCCTCCGTTTCCGTGATGATGTTTTAAAAGCCTTAGAAAATGCTCGTAATAATAAAGTTATTGGTAAATCATTGTCCAGCAAATTAGTCATTTATCCGACGATGAAAACAAAAGCCATCTTAGATAAAATCCACGATGACTTTGGAAAAATGTTTATCGTATCCGAGTTTGTTATTGCTGATCAACCAATTGCAGGTGAACAATTTGACAGTGGCGTGATTGCCATTACCGCCAGAGCGGGTCATATTTGTAGCCGTTGTTGGAAAGTGGTTGACCAATTAAGTGAAGATGAACTTTGTGAACGTTGTGATCATATAATTAAAAAGATGGAGGGAAAATAATGGCCATTAATATTCACTTTTTTAGGAATAGTGCTCTTGATAAGTTAGATTTTTCTAAAGTTTTAGAGTTTTTTGACAATCTCCCTTTGTTTAAAACTTTTTATACCGATGATGAAGTGCAAATTGAGTATCGCGATGATGATTTTAAATTCTCTTATCGTTATTTAATTACTAAAAAGTCCCGCGTCAATCAAATTTACAAACTTAACCCGATGTTTTTGAATGTCAATTTCTTATTAGAGTTACCCGTTTTAATCCCATCTTTTTTAGCGAAAGAGATTTTAACGGTTGCGCAAAAAATTTGTAAAACGTTTGAATTAGAGATTTATACCGATGCTTTCAAAGATGTTCAACCGTTTAATTTAGCCGATGTGGTGGTATTATTTGAGGAAGCGCGGCGTTTAACAATTGATGAGTATGGAATGCAAGACAAATTATCCTTTGATAAAGAAAAACTTGATGAAGTATGTCGATATCAAAGAAGTGTCGAAAGCTTACGTGAATACTATCATAATGAAGTTGATGTGTTTGTTTGTGAACCTATCATGGATAAGATTACCAATGAATATGGCATTAGTTGTCATTGGCGTGTCGGGAAACCAATGGTTTTTCCACCTCATTTGAGTTATATTTTTGTTACTGATGAAAACGATACACCGTTTTTAGTTCGTCGCGATGATTTCTTTGAACAAATGAGTAAATATTTAATGGAAATTGTTAACTTTTTACCGGACATGTATATTTTAAAAGCCAAACCGGCGAAAAAAGCTCGTAAAGTGCTGCACAAACTTCACAAATTAGCGGTCTTAGATCAAAATTTTAAACCGGTGCGTTTATCAAATTTATTGGATGTGTAATATGAATAGTCGATTAATTGATCATACATTATTAAAAGCTTTTGCAACAACCGACGAAATCAAAACTCTTTGTGCGGAAGCCAAAGAGTTTCATTTTAAAGGCGTTTGTGTTAATCCGTGCTTTGTGGCTTTGGCAAGGTCAATCCTTCAAGAAACCGACATTGAAGTTTGTACGGTTATCGGTTTTCCTTTAGGAGCCAATTCGACGGCTACTAAAGTCTTCGAAACAAAAGATGCTGTTAAAAACGGAGCAACCGAAATTGATATGGTTATCAATATTGGGAAAGCCAAAGAACATGATTATCAGTATCTTGAAAAGGAAATCAGCGAAGTTGTGAAAGCAGCATCGGGAAAATTAGTGAAAGTCATTATTGAAACATGTTACTTAACTGATGAAGAAAAAAGCGCCGTTTGTGAAGCAGCAACAAGAGCTAAAGCTGATTTTGTGAAAACATCAACGGGATTTGGAACAGCGGGGGCCGTTTATTCCGACGTGGAATTAATGAAAGCCCACATTGCTCCTTCGATGGGGGTAAAAGCCTCGGGGGGAATCAAAACCAAAAGCGATTTTGAACAAATGGTTAAAGCCGGAGCCACACGAATAGGAACTTCGGCCGGAAAAAGTTTAGTGTGAGGAATTATGGCAACACCACATATTGAAGTAAATGATCCAAGTTTAATTGCGAAAACCGTTTTAATGCCCGGCGACCCTTTGCGAGCCCAATTTATTGCTGAAACATATTTAAAAGATGTTCAGTTAATTAATTCTGTTCGCAATATGCTTGGATATACGGGGTATTATAAAGGTAAGAAAGTCACCGTGATGGGTTCAGGAATGGGCATGCCAAGCATTGGGATTTATTCTTATGAATTGTACCAAATTTACGGAGTGGATAAAATTATTCGCGTTGGTTCATGTGGCGCATATGCCCCCAAAGTCAATGTTTATGATGTCATCATTGCGACCGATGCTTATAGCGAATCTTCGTTCGCAAAGGTGGCTTTTAACATGGATGAACATGTGCTGCCCGGAGATTATGATTTAATTAAGGATTTAAACAATAGTGCTAAAAAACTAGGTTATCCGGTTTTTAACGAAATCATTCACTCTTCCGATGTTTTCTATCGTGCCAAAAGTAATGAATATCAAAATATCCGTGACCAATTTGGTTGTGTTGCCGTAGAAATGGAAAGCTTTGCCTTATTTGCCAATGCCATTTTTTTGAAGAAGAAAGCCGCTTGTATTTTGACAGTGTCGGATTCTTTAGTGACTCACCAAGTAACAACTTCTCAAGAACGTCAAGTTTCCTTCAACAAAATGATGGAAATCGCCCTTGAAGCAGCTAAATAGAGTGGATTACCACTCTTTTTTCTAGAAAAGAGGATTTAATGGAAATCAAACAAATGAACTTAAATAATCTTCCCATCACTTTTATTAAGACCCCCAAATTTAAAACAACTTTAATTGAAATAATGTTGGTGGGTCCTTTCACGAAGGAAAATGCCACCAAACGAAGTTTATTAACCCAACTGTTATTGACGGCGACCAAGAACTATCCCACCAAGAAAGCCATCGCCCATCATTTATTTGAGCTATATGATGCTTCGATTGGGATTAATTCTTTTCCTTCCTATGATACGAATGTGACCTATTTATCATTGGAATTAATCAATGAAAAATATGCTCCCCGTCCCTCATCCTTATTATCCTTAGGGATTGATTTTATTTCGGAAATGTTATTTAACCCCCATGTTGACCAAAAGCAGTGGAATAACCACGATTTTGAAGAACAAAAACGGATTTTAAAAGCGAACATCGAAAATGTTTATAATCATAAAGGGCGTTATGCCACCCAAAAATTAATCCAAACCATGTGTGCCGATGAAATAACCGGCGTCAGTAGTTTAGGAGATTTGGCCGATTTAGAGTTGATTGATGCGAAATCCATTTATGATTTTTACCAAGAATTTATTAATAATGAATTAGCCCATATTTATGTTGTAGGTGACTTGGAAGAAGAGCATTTATGTCAATCATTATCCCCGTTATCTCATTTAAAGGCCGGAGCCAATCCTTTTTTGACTGCCCAAGAACAAAAGATCATTCCGACCGCGGTAAAAAAAGTGATTGAAAAACAACCTCTCAATCAAGCCAAATTAGTTATGGGTTTTCGAACTTTGTTTAACCATTTTTCGCCTTTAAATATTCCTTCGATTATTTTTAACAGCATGTTTGGCGGGAATTTTTCGTCTGATTTAGTTCAAACCATTCGTGAAAAACATTCGCTTTGTTACTCCATTTCATCCGACCTCAATCCTTCCAATAAAATAATGTTAATTCATGCCGGAATTGATGGGAAAAACAGTGAGCAAGTGCAAACGATGGTTATAGAAATCCTTAAACAGTATCAAAAGGGAATCATTAACGAACAAAATTTTCAGATTGCGAAAGATTTAATTATCAGCGAATTAAATTCCTTTGATGATCACCCCGAAGACATCGTTGATTTTTATAGCCGCAACGACCTAATCAATCGTAATATCACCATTTCAGAATTGATTGAGAAAACGAAAGCGGTAACTTTAGCGCAAATTCAAGAAGTAGCGAATGGTGTCTTTCTTGATTCTGTTTTTTTATTAGCCAATGAGGAAAAATATGATTAAAAATTACCCTTTTATTGATGAACAAGTTCATATCGAACGTTTAGACAATGGTTTGCAAATCTTTTTTATCCCCAAAAAAGGTTTTAAACATAGTTTTGTTTTTTTTGCAACCCCTTATGGGGCGGCCATGAACCGTTTTATCCCTCATAAACAAAATGATTATTGGGATGCACCGCTGGGGATTGCGCATTTTCTTGAACATCAATTGTTTACTTTACCAAACAACCAAGATGCTTCCGAATTATTAGCCGGTTTAGGGTTGCAAAGTAACGCCCTCACCAACTATAATATGACTGGTTACTTATTTAATGGCACCAATAATATTTTAACGGGTTTATCTTTATTGCTTGATTTTGTACAAACCCCGCATTTTAACCAAAAATCCGTTCAAAAAGAACAAGGGATTATTGCGCAAGAATTGAAAATGTATTTAGATCGCCCCGGTGATGCGCTTCAAAACGGGTTAATGCAAAACATGTTTTGGGAATATCCCTTGAAACATGATATTGGCGGAACACTTGCTTCCATTCAAAACATCAATTCCCAAAATCTCCGGTTATGTCATCGAACTTTTTATCACCCTTCCAATATGTATTTGGTGGTTGTTGGGGATTTAGACCGCATTTTTGAAAGAGAAGCGCATTTTGATGATTTAGTTGATTTCATAAAAACGAATCAAATAAAGAAGCGTTTTACGAAACCCCAACTTATAAATGTTGATTATGGTTTCGAAAAAGCCGAAGTGAAAACCAAGTATGGAGAAAAAACGATGGAAGTGACCGTCCCGAAAGCTGCTTTTGGTCTAAAACTTCCCGTGGAAAAACTGGGTTACAATGAATCAATGGTCATGGAGTTAAGTTTAAAAATTCTTTTGGAAGCCACATTTGGACCGTCAACGGATCACTATCAAATGATGCTCGATCAAGAACTAATTCAAAGCGGCATGGGTCACGATATCTACCATGATGGTCAAAGCGGATTCATTAAAATTTCGGCTAATACCAAGAAGCCGGAGGCTTTTTTAAAGTTTGTGAAAGAAAAAATGATGAGCTTATCCTCTTTTCAACTTGAGGAAATTATTTTTGAACGCTTCAAAAAAGCTATTCTCGGTAATTTCATCAAATCGCTCAACAGTTTTGAATTTTTGTCAATCGGCTATTTGGAATATTTGTTTAGAAACGGTGATTTGTTTGATGCTTTGCAAATGTGTGAAAACTTGCAAGTTTCCGATTTAGCGAAAGTCCAAAAATATTTTAAAGAAGAAATGATGACTAGTTACGTAATTCAACCACCCAAAAAATAGTTTATCAAATCAACCTTAAATAAATTTTAAAAAATATTAAAATCTGCAAAAAAAGACCATCGATATAAAAAAAAAGTAAAACGGAAAAATGAATAATCTTTTTTTCCGTTTTTTTATTTTATATAAGCAAATTTGGTTGAAAAACATTTTTTCGGTTCGTTTTGTTGGCTTGCACATGTTGTTAATATCAGTTATAATGGCTTTGCCGGTACATTAAAGGAGAGGAGGATGTGTTGATCAACAGTGGGAAAAGATGTTTAACAGTGTTATTCTAATTGGGAGAACGGTGGATGACATGAAATTAATTACGACCGAAACCGGTTTAAAAACATGTCGGATGACTTTAGCCTGTCAGAGGTCGTTTAAAAATCAAGAAACCGGGGAATATGAAACCGACTTTATCCCAATACAATTGTGGCAAGTTGTCGCCGAAGCCGCAACGCAAAATTGTAAAAAAGGCTCCACCGTGGCTGTTAAGGCGCGCTTAGTCAGTCGCATTGTGGAAGCCGAAGGAATCAAGCTTCGGAATATCGAAGTCGTCGGAGAAAGAGTCATTTTTATCAATCTGAAATCCGATGAAGGTGAATGATATCCAATGTCAGTCAATGGTCAAGTAACAATTCAAATTATTAAACACGCTTTCGGGAAGGTTTGTAGTGATACAAACCTTTTCCACAATAAATTTGTTTGTTTTCGTTTTTTTAAGCATAAATTATTGACTTAAAATCTGGTTTAGTGTATAATACATAAAGAAATTGTTCATTCATTTATCCAAATGCAGGTATCGTATAATGGCTATTATGCAGCCTTGCCATGGCTGAGATGCGAGTTCGATCCTCGTTACCTGCTCCATTTGCAAACTAATCTGGTTAACTCCAGATTTTTTTAATTGATAATTTGTCAATTCAAGTGCAACACTTTTCATAAATTAAAAATCATTCATCACTTCTAATGGTGTTTTATAACCAAGACATTTTCGGGGACGGTTATTCATCAGGCTTAATACAATTGATAA
>JBFXGS010000040.1:0-12680 GCA_050177775.1 Bacilli bacterium
AAAAAGATTTAACAATTGTTATCAAAGCTCCCAGTGGTGATTATGCGTGCTTGGCAGGAATGAGGGTTGATGAAGATAATCATTATGCTTATTTAGAACCATTGGCAACAGCCCCAAAATACCGAAGAAGAGGTTTAGCGACTTTTGCTTTAATGGAATCAATGAAAAGAACCACGAAATACTAAGCTACTTATTGTTATGGCGGTTCAAGAGAATTCTATTTTTCCATTGGCTTTAAGGAAGTCGGGAAAACCCAGGTTTGGCAAAAACAATCAATATAAAAAGGCCTTACTCGTAAATGAGATTATTTCATTTAAACCGAGTAAGGCTTTTTGTCATTCATTTAATTGTTAGGATTATTGATGGTAATTTGACCACTAAAGCTATTTGATGTAATGAAAAAAGAAGAAGCATTAGTTCCGACATCAATAACTATACTTCCTGATTCTAAAACAGGAGTTGGTTCATTATCAAGAGGAACTTCCGTATTTTCTGAAACAGCAGTTCCTGATGAAATCACATAATCAATCTCATAATTATTAGTATCGGAGGCATAAATTTTAAAAGTTGTTTGTTTTTCTTCCGAAAGGATGTTTTCTAAAGTGGCATACACTTCTTGGTCTTGGACTAACGAAAGCAAATAATCATTGATGATAATATTGTTTTTCACAACCATGTATTGATAAGTGTCATCTTCCGCTTGTAAGTCTTTCGCAACTCTGACAAAGTCCTTCGTATTATTAACATCAAGAAAATAAGTCATTTGTAACAAAGTTTGATTACCGACAATTTGTTTTTCGCCTTTTAAGTAGAATACTTCAGAATCAGAAGTAACATAACAATCAATCGTAAACCGATTGTTGGCAACTAAATATTCATTAAAGTAAATCTCATAAAACAAGTTTTCGCCTTGAAGGCCGACGCCATCATAAACAATTTTGTTGGCAAACAAGCGGTGATCGCTGGCTTGACGGTAAAAATGGTGATAATTATAAGAAAGCATCATTTCAATCGGTGATAAGTAACGATTTAAGAAATTTAATTCATCATAAACTAATAAATCACCGCTTGGTTCTAAAAAATCATCACTTTCAAAAACATCACTGGTGTTGTAAATCATCGCCACCGCACTGGTCGCAATAAAACCATAAACTTCATCGGTTGAGTTATAAAGGGGAGTAGAATCAGCCAAAGCATCATCGCTTGGGCTATTAGGTCTTAAAGCTAAGCTTAAAGGAATAATTAAAGCAAAAGCCAGGAAGGAGATGATGGCTATTTGCCACTTCATGTAAAATGCTTTTGGCTTTTGAAAAGGAAGAAGCGATGCTTCGATGGTTGTATTAGTTAAGATATGATGAAAATCAAGAGGCTTGATTTGGGAATTAAGTTCTTGACGAATCAAATCCACTTTTTCTTGAAATTTCATAAGCATCACATCCTTTCGTTTTTGATTTTTTTGATGGCTTTTTGGTAGTGCCAAAGCACAGTCCCCAGCGGCAAATTCATGATTTTACTGATTTCACGGTGTGGTAAGTTTTGCATTATGTGCAATAAAAAGATTTGTCTTTCTACGTCACTTAGTAAGTTTAACAATTCCGAAACTAAAGAACTTTTTTCTCCTTGAGGATTAACAGATGGTAAAAGGTATTCACTTTCGGTAACATCAATGAGGGTTTCTTTTTGTTTGCGGCGATAATAGTCAATCGCTTTATTTCGGGCGATTACCGCTAACCAACTTAAGAAATTCTTTCCTAATTGGTATTGATTAATTTTTTCAAGCATTGTTATGTAAGTATCTTGAAGCAAATCTTGGCTTACGTCTTTGTCTTTCACAATCGCGATAATGATGGCAAAGATGGTCGCTTTGGTTTCATGATAGATATATTCGAAGGCTTGTTCGTTTTTTTGCTTTAAGGCTTCAATATAAGGGTCATAATTAGCCATAAACTTGCTCCTTTTAAGAAGAATGATAGTTAATTATAACACTTTACCAAACTCTTATCAATTGCAGGTTAACGGCAATTAATTATTTTGTGACATAAAATTGTTGGTAAATAATCTCATCAACAACGGAAAGATCGCCAAGGAGATTATGGGAAGTAACAACTTCACCACTTAAGACATATAGGAAATCATCAACGCGGAAAGCTCGTTTAATTTGGAAATCATAATACCAATAGTAGGTATATAAATTAGCATAATCATTATAATAATCAATGTGGCTGATGGAATGTTTAACTTGAATTGGGGTTTCTCTTGTTTCGTCAACATCAAAGATGACATAATCATTCATGCTGGTGTAATAACTATTGGACCAATTATAACGATATAATGAGAAACCAAAACAATTTCGGGTTTTATCAATCATAATTGCTTTATGGTTATAAGTAGCTTCACTGTAAGTCCAAGACGAATTGCCATTAGAAAGAACTAACGGTTTTCCAACTTCAACCGGATTGGCAATATCGGAAACATCGTACAAGGAGATTTTCATCCCGGTCGTAATGCCATCAACGGCATCAAAGCCAATGCCGATGATCAAATCTTCGGTCCAAGGATGTTGGTAAGTACTAAATCCCGGAATCTCTAATTCTCCGGCAATGATTGGATTATAAGGATCGCTTAAATCAACGGTATAAAACGGATCGGTTCTTAAGAAAGTCACAATCGTTGCTAAATCTTCATTAAAACGCACGGATTGAATGCGTTCACCCGGTTTTCCTAATCCTTCGTCAATTAAAGCCACGGTTTCTAAGACATATTTTTCATCAACGACTTTTCGTTCAAAAACGTACAAACGGTTTTTAACGGATTCGCCCCACCAACCATCGGTTGTGGCAATGCGCATAAAGCCGTTATATTCATCCATCGCAAATTGGTTAATGACATAACCGTTGAATGTTCCGCTTCCGCCATAGAATACTTCACCGGTTACTTCATCAAATTGATAAGAAACCAATAAACCTCTTTGTTCATAGATTCCTAATAAGTTTTGCGTATAAAAATTAGAAGCAAGGTAAATGGAAGTTTTGGAAACATAAATTTGTGACCAATTTTGTGAAGCTAAGAAAACATCATTATCAAATCCGATTGTTTCCGGGTCTAAATCAAATGTGGAAATGATGGTAAAGCTTTCATAAACAGTATCAGGTAAATATTTAATGCTTTCATAATCAAAGAAAGTGGCTTCGCCATTATGGATGTACCAAGGGCGAACATCATATTCTTCATCAGTTAGAGCATAATAAGGCGCATAATGATTCGAAATTAAATATAATTTATCTTCGATTAAACGTGAACCTTGGTTGTAACCGCTGACTTGATAACTGTCCTTTTTCACAAGCGTTTCAATATCATAAATGTCAACAACCGTCATGGAAGTGTAACGGTAATAGTAAGGATAAATCGGCATGATGTCGACATCCTTATCGTCTTCATCCGTTCCGTCAACAGCTGCATCATCCTTTTGTTCTTTGTAATAAGTGATATAATATTCGTATTTTTGACCAATGACGATCAAGTAATGATTGGTTACATAGAGTTCGGAATAATAGGTATAACTATGGTAATTTCCGGATTCATTGGCGGAAGTGATTTGTTCATTTAGTAATAATTCCATTTGGCCATCGCCCAACAGTTTGATGACTTGCATGCGGTCCCAACTAATGGAATATATTCTTGAACCATCCGTTTTCATGATATCGCCTTCATCAACGCCTTCAACTTGAACATTTGTTTTGGTGTAGTCGTTGCTGCGATAACTGGTATCGGAGTCAAATTCGGTTTGCGGGTTTCCGTTGGTGGCTCCAATGGCATCATCAACTATCCCACCGGGATAATATTTGTTGTTATTTACTTTTAAAAGGTTTTTTAAATCATTGGCATCGGTCACCGTGCTTAAACCAAGATCCACGGGGTCTTGGCGATTACCAATCGTACATCCCGTCATTAATAAACTTATCATTAAGAGCATTAAGAAGAGAATTTTTTTCATATTATTTTTTTACCTTCCTTTACACCTTTAATACGAATGAGAAGGCCTTTTTATTGGTTGGATGTTTGTGATGGGCTTTTTTTGGTTAATTCTTATTTAACATTTGTGGCTTTTGTGTTATAATTTAAGAGCTGAATAATAGCATAAAGAAAGAGATGGAAAATTGATATGACGAAATTATCCGCGGATGTTGACACGATTACGATGATGGCGGTTGTGAAAGATCAACCCCAAAAAGGCTTTAACTATGTGAAAAAACAAATTTCGACGGCCCTTTTGCAGCACGAAGTATTGGTAAAAGTCATGATGGCTTCATTTTGTGGCACGGATTATCACATTTATGTTTATGATGCTTGGTCCCAAAAGCGTTTAAAATTACCGTTGACGGTTGGTCATGAATTTAGTGGCGAGATTGTGAAAACAGGATCAAAAGTTACTAAAGTTAAAGTCGGCGATAAAGTCAGTGCGGAAACGCATATTATTTGTCATGAGTGCGAATTTTGTTTGCGGGGCGAAGGCCATATTTGTGAGAACACCAAGGTAATCGGGGTTGACACCGATGGTTGCTTTGCTCGTTATGTGAAAATACCGGAAGATAATTGTTTTATTAATAATCCGAAAATGAATCCCCTTTATTTGTCCGTCCAAGAACCATTGGGAAATGCGGTCCATACGATGGCCCACTTTGATGTGAAAAACAAAGATGTTGTTATTTTAGGCTGTGGTCCGATTGGCCTTATGGGTGTGGATGTCGCCAGAGCTTACCAAGCCAAAAAAGTCATTGCCATTGAAGTAAAACCATATCGTCAAAAACTGGCGAAAGAACTTGGAGCCGACGTTGTCATTAATCCGTTAACCGAAGATGTCATTGCCCGGGTTTTAGAAGAAACCAATGGGAAAGGGGCCGATGTTGTTGGTGAATTTAGCGGAAGCAAAATCGCCATCGAACAAGCTTTCAAATATCTTAAAGCCGGCGGGGGCATGAGTATGCTGGGAATCCCTTCTCAAAAAATCGAACTGGATTTCGCAACCGATGTGGTCTTTAAAGGCATAAGCATTTATGGCGTTACCGGAAGAAGAATATATGATACTTGGTATCAAGTTGCGGATTTGTTAGAAAAGAATTTATTGCATTTAGATAAAATAATTACCCATACTTTCCCTCTAAAAGACATCAACCAAGCTGCCGAAATAATGGGTAGCGGCAATAGCGGAAAAATCGTATTAATTCCTGAGGATGGTATCGATGAATAAATTACAATATTTAGAAGACAAGATTGCTGAACTAAAAAAAGACGGCGTTTACCGTCATTTGCCTGTGAACACTGGCCCTTGCGCCAATGTCATTAAGATTAATGGGCGCGATATTATCAATCTATCAAGCAATAATTACTTGGGTTTTGCGAATCACCCCCGGGTTATCCAAGCCGCCAAACAAGCGGTTGATCAATATGGAGCGGGAGCCGGAAGTGTTCGAACGATTGTCGGCAATCAAGATTTGCTTGAACAATTAGAAACCATTTTAGCCGAGTTTAAAGGTGAAGAAGCGGTTACTTGCTTTCAATCAGGTTTTAATTGTAATTTAGGAACGATTCCCGCGATTACTGATGTTGGTGATTTAATTGTCAGCGATGAAAAAAATCATGCTTCGATTATTGATGGAACGCGTCTATCCAAAGCCGACCGCACGGTTTATCGCCATAATGATATGGGTGATTTAGAAAGAGTTTTAAAAGAAAAACGGTCTTTATACCGCAATGTCATAATTATTACCGATGGTGTTTTTTCCATGGATGGTGATTTAGCCAAATTACCGGAAATTGTTGCTCTGGCAAATCAATACCAAGCCCTAACTTATGTTGATGATGCTCATGGCAGCGGTGTTTTAGGCCGAAGCGGCCGCGGAACCGTTGATCATTTTCATCTCCATGGCCAAGTTGATTTCATTATCGGCACTTTAAGTAAAGCAATTGGCGTGGTGGGCGGTTATGTGGCTTCCAAACAAGTTGTGAAAGAATGGTTATTACATCGAGCCCGAACATTGCTTTTTTCGACTGCTCTTCCTCCAGCAGCCATTGGCGCAACCATTGAATCCGTTAAATTGTTAATGGAAAGCGAAGAATACACAATAAAATTGTGGGAAAATGCCCGTTATTTTAAACAAGCTTTAACAAAACTAGGATTTGATTTAGGCCATAGTGAAACGCCGATTACTCCGGTTATGGTTGGAAAAGAGAGTTTGACGATGGAATTATCGAGAGGATTACTTGCGGAAGGGGTCTTTGTTTCGGGAATTGTTTTTCCGACCGTTCCGGTTGGTCAAGGACGTTTGCGAGTCATGCTCTCCGCCAGCCACACGAAAGCCAACCTTGATTTTGCCATCCAAGCTTTTGAAAAAGTTGGCAAACAATTAGGAATTATTAAATAATGAAAGCTTTCCCAAAACAATTAATCGTTGCGCATCGGGGTGCTTCCGGGTTAGTGGCTTTTGAAAATACTTTAGAAGCTTTTCAAAAAGCGATGGAAGTCGGTGCCGATTGTATTGAACTCGATGTTCGCAAGACCAAGGATGGTAAAATCATCGTTATTCATGATGATCATGTCGAAGGCCACTTAATAAAAGATTTCAGTTATGAGGCTTTATTAGCCATCAGTCAGCGATTAGGCTACCGTATTCCGCTGTTAAGCGAAACTTTAAGTTTCGTAAAAGGTAAAATCCTGGTTGATATTGAGATAAAAGAAACGGGTTACGAAGAAGAACTTGTGCATTTAATTCATAAGCACTTAAACAATGACGAGTTTATGATTCGCTCATTTGAAGATGAATCCATTTTAAAAGTCAAAAAAACCGATAAAAACATTATTACGGCGTTATTATTAGGAAAAGAAAAACCTAAGCATGTTTTGTTAACCAGGCTTTCCGAATTATTTCCTTGTTTTCGGTTGTGGCGATGCCATGCTGATTATGTTGCCCCTTATTATAAATTATTAAGGTTAGGCTACGTCAGAAGAATGAAATGGCTTCGAAAACCCGTTTCGGTGTGGACGGTTAATGATGAAGAGATGATTCGTAAATATTTAAGAATGAAAGTTGGTTCGGTTGTAACCAATTACCCTAATTTAGGTTTAAAAGCAAGAGAAGAACTTGCAAAAAAAAGTTAACCGTTTTGGTTAACCTCTGAGCGTTGACAAAGTCAACGCTCTTTTTATTTTGTTATAAAGTGGGACAAAAACACAAAATAGTCATTGCTTTCGTATCGAATAATCGTGTTGTTATATTTATTTGCTGCTGATATGGGAAGAAAATAAAACCCCACTTTTGAAAATGGGGTATCATCAGTCTGAGGTTAACCGTTTTGGTTAACCTTCTTTCTTTATTTGATATTGTAAATTTGTGAATATTTCTTTATTAAATAATTAACATAGAATTTAGGGTTAAATTTGGCTTTCACGACGTTTTCAAACAATGGCTTCGGATTTTGGGACGAACCAAAACGATGGAGTCGTTCTTTGAACCATTCGTTAATTTCTTTGGTGGTTCCATTTTGTAAGGTTTTAAAAACCGGTAGATCTTTTTTCATCGTTGCTAACATTTGGGCCGCATAAGCGGAACCAAGGGCATAGGAAGGGAAATAACCAAACCCGCCAAAAGCCCAGTGAATATCTTGAAGGACGCCTTCTTTGTCATTTGGAACATCTAAATCCAAATATTCTTTGATTTTTTCGTTCCAAACGCGTGGAAGATCACTGACGGTAATCTCATTGTTGAATAAAGCTCTTTCAATATCATAACGAAGCATAATATGAATCGGATAAGTCAATTCATCGGCCTCAACTCTAATTAAAGAAGCTTGACCACGGTTAATCGATTTATGGAAATCATTTAGGGTAATCCCTTTAAGTTGTTTCGGGAAAGTTTTCTTGAGCTTTGGAAAATGGACCCTCCAAAAGTCTTTACTGCGACCAATAATGTTTTCATAAAAACGTGATTGGGATTCATGAAGAGCCATGGAAGCTCCGCCACCCGAATTGGTTTGTTCTAAAGCGGGATCAACTTGTTGTTCATAAGTGGCATGTCCCATTTCATGGATTGCTGAAAAGATGGCCGATGTTAACATGTTTTCATAGTAATGGACGGTAAAACGGACATCACTTGAACCAAAACCGGAAGTAAACGGATGTTCACTTTCTTTCATTAAACCACGATTTTTATCAAAGCACATGACATCTTGTAAATACTTGGCAAATTCTTTTTGTTTTTCCACCGGATAAATTTCATTTTCAAAACTGTTTTGATAATTTAGAGGGGTTTTAATGACTTTCTTCACAAACGGAACTAAATCTTTTTTTAAAGCATTGAAGAAGAGATCGCAATCTTTCATTAAGAAATCACGTTCAAAATCATTTAGTAAAACGTCATAGCCTTTTAGATGATCTGTTTCTAAGTATTTCACATATTTTCTTAAGTAAGCAACGATTTTTTCCAAAGTCGGTGCAAATTTAGACCAATCCGAAGCCTTTTTGGCTTCAGCCCAGATTTGTTGACTGCTTGATAAAATCGTCATAAAATCCACATATTCATTCATAGGGATTTTCTTCATGTTGTCTAAAGCGCGTTTTGTTTCTTCAATTTCATGTTTCAGGATCGGTTCCAATTGATCTTTCTTGGCAAATAATTCATCGACTATTTTGGTTGTTTCTTCAGAAGTTTGTAATTTATAAGATTCTTCACTTAATACTCCCATTTGAATGGAGCGGTTAGCAAAACAACCTTTTGGAGCTTCTGTGCTGGCATCCCAACTGGCAAGGTAATTGGCAAATTGGTAGGCTTTCATCTTTTTACGAAGGTCTTCATATCGTTTAATTAAATTTTCCATTTTTTCCTCCGTCATTATTATATCATATTTTTTTCTAACCAAACAAAAAACTGGAAATTGGTTGTAAAAAAGGGGTAAAAAAAGTATAATAACTAAAAGGTGTGATTATGAAAGATATTGTTTTTGCCTTTAAATCATTGGGCCTACTCATTAAAAAATATCCGATTATTTTGTTAAGTGAAATTTTAATCACATTAACTTCTTTAGCAATGACGTTGATTCCGATTTATGTTGTGGAAACAATCGTGACGGATTATCAAAATGGAGTAGAATTAAAAACCATTTTAGAGACAATTGGATTATATTTGTTAGCCTTAATTGCTTTATCAATGATCCAACTTTTATTATCGTTTATTACCAACTACGTTGATCGCAACTTTCGGGTTAGCGTAGCAACCATGCTTTTTGAAAAGTTAAAACAAATAGATTATGATTTTCATGAAAACACGAATTTTCTGAACAACTATACGCGCTCTCTTGAAGAGGGCCCCGACCGCATTTATTTTTGTGCTTACCATCAAATTACCTTAATTCGAACGATTATCCAAAGCTTAGGAGTTTTTGCAGTCATTTCGCAAATGCATCCTTATGCGGTATTTTATGCTTTGTTAGTGGGAATTCTTTTTATTTTATTTAAAAACCGCGTCGGGAAAATTAATTATGAGCAACGTTCCCAAGAACGTCCCCTATTACGAAAGCGCAATTATTTAAACCGAGTTTTCTTTTTAAAAGATGCGATGGCTGATTTGAAAACAACGGCGATTGAAGGTCTGCTTTTAAAAAGTCACGACGGTTTAAATCAACAACTAATCAAGGTTTATGATCATTATGCTTTTAAAAAGACGATTTGGGAATTTTTTGGAAGTGTTTTAATCGCTTTTATTTATCCGGGCGTATTGGGCATTGTCGCATATTATGCTTTTTTGGATTTACAAATTGCTGCTTTTGCCTCCTTAACGGTGGCAGCAACCACGATTTCCAATTTGATTTCACGCTTAGTCAATGTTTTAGCGAACATTCAAGTTGAGATGATCGAAAGTCGCGTTCCCTTTATTTTGCTATCGATGACTTCCAAGATTGAGGGCAAGGGGGGAACTCAAGTCGATGATTTTGAAAACTTAGCAATAAATCATTTAGACTTTGGTTATGATGAAAAAATCGTTTTGCATGATTTAAATATTAAAATTAACCATGGGGATAAAATTGCCATCGTTGGCGTCAACGGTGCAGGAAAAACAACGCTTGTGAAATTATTGTTAAGATTGTATGATGCCACAAGCGGTCAAATCTTGTATAACGGAAAAGCTTACTCAGAAATAGATCCGCAAAGCTTACGAAATAAAGTCGGAGCCGTTTTTCAAAATCCGGAAGTTTACAGCGTCACGATTGCCGAAAATGTTCTTCTTAAGCCGGTCGGAACAAAAGAAGAAGAAGAATTAGTGATTGCTGCTTTGAAATTCAGTGGTCTTTATGAAGATGTGATGCGCTATGAAGAAGGAATCAACACTTTGGTAACTAGAGAATTCCAAATTAAAGGGGCGATATTTTCGGGTGGTCAAATCCAAAAATTAGCGATTGCCCGCGGGTTTGCTCAAAACTATCAATTGTTCATTCTTGATGAACCCTCTAGTTCGCTTGACCCATTGGCGGAAGCTGCTTTATATCAAAACATGTTAACCCTTGGTAAAGATCGGACGCTTCTTTTTATCTCTCATCGTTTGAGTACAACCATTAATTGTGATTACATTTATTTGTTTGAAAATGGAATGATAACCGAATCAGGCAAACATGATGACTTAATGAAACTAAAAAAACAATATTGGGCGATGTTTAACTCTCAATCGGAAAAGTATTTGGGAGGTGAACAAATTGATTAAATCATTTATCAAAAATGTGAAAATCATTCGTTATGTCTTCCGCTTCTGCCCGATGTATGTAGTCATTTCGCTTTTGTACATTATTGCCAATGCTCTTAGCGCCATTTTAAAAATCTTTTTAATTAAGAAAGTGATTGATTTAGTGGTCAATGGGCAAAACTTTGATTTAGTTTTGACAGAATTAATCATCTACATGGCCTTTATCTTTATTGCTTCGCTTGTGAAAGTCGCTTACGATAGTTATTATTTTAATCATTATCGAACTATTTATATTGGCAAAATGCAGAACCTCATGTATTCGATGACGAAAACGATTGACTATGAAGATTTTGATAATCCGGAATTCTACGATAAATATTCAAGAGCCCTTCGGGATGGTTCCACCCGCGGTATTCGGGTGTATGAAGACTTAGTTCGGTTTGCTTCTTCGATGGTCAATTCCATTGCCATCGGGTCCATCATTTTGGTGAGTGATCCATTGCTTTTAGTGATTATTTTATCTTCCTCCCTTATTTCGATTGTTGGCAGTAATTTAATTAATAAGAAATGGTATCAGTTAGATAAGAAAACCGAAAAAAATCGGCGAATGTATCGTTATGTCAATCGCGTTTTTTACCAACAAAAATATGCAGCAGAGATAAAAACCACCAGCATGGGTGATTTACTTGTTCAAAGATATAAAGATCATGCGAAAATCATCAATCATGAGTATTTAACAACGCAAAGAAAAATCTCCTTAATCACTTTGCTCAATCAATTTGCCAGTATCTTTATTGAACAAGGCGGAACTTATATTTATATGACCGTCAAACTATTTAAAAACATTGTCCAGCTAGGAGACTTCACTTCGATTTTGAATGCGGGGTTATCATTGTCCGGCAATTTTGTGGAAGCAATCAATTTTCTAACGAGAATTAAGCTCAATGCCCTTTATATTGATGATTTTTTGTGGTATATGAATTATCAGCCTAAACTAGAAACCAAAGGAAAAGATTCAATTAATGAGCTCCTCGCTTACATTACGATTCAAGACTTAGATTTTAAATATCCAAACAATGAAGAAAAGACATTAAGCGATTTAAACTTAAAAATAAAACAAGGCGAAAAACTCGCTATTGTCGGTTTAAATGGCGCCGGGAAAACGACGTTAGTTAAACTTCTGCTAAAGTTTTATGAATATGAACATGGGAAGTTGCTTTTCAACAATCAAGATTATCGGGATTTATCGGAAAGTGACCTAAGAAGACAATTCTCGATTGTTTTTCAAGATTTCCAAATTTATGCTGTCACCATTGGTGAAAACATCTTAATGCGAGATTTAAAAACCAAAGACGATGAGATTTTGATTTGGGAAGCTTTAGACAAAGTCGGATTAAGAGGCTTTGTGGAAAAATTGCCCGATGGAATTCATACTTTAGTCACCAAAGAATTTGATCAAAATGGGGTGGTCTTTAGTGGTGGTGATCGTCAAAAATTAGCTATTGCCCGGGTTTTTGCTTCCGATGCTTCCATCTATATTCTGGATGAACCAACTTCCTCCTTAGATCCTTATTCGGAAAAAGCCATTAATGATTTAATTATTACCAATGCTTCCAACAAAACGATTATCATTATTGCCCATCGTTTATCAACGGTTGTCGATGTTGACCATATTATTTTACTTGAGCACGGGACAATAATTGAAAGTGGCAATCATCAACAATTAATTGATTTAAAAAACCGATATTATCAACTCTTTTCCACTCAAGCATCGATGTATAAGAAAAACAACGGTGAGAAAGAAGAAGTAATCGAAGACATCTTAATTGAAGACACCATTTAAAAATGGTGTCTTTTCTTTGGCTCCTTGTTATCTAATATGAATTATGGTAAAATAAAGGAGCTATTGAGGAGGTTAAAATGGCAACAATTAGTCAATTACCTAAAAGCCAA
>JBFXGS010000041.1:0-12466 GCA_050177775.1 Bacilli bacterium
CTATCTATAATTTGTGACATGGCATTATTCATTGGTTCAATCTTTAATTGTCTAGTGCACCAGCGGAATCTATTTAGTGGTAGCGGATATCCTTTTCCAATAATTGATACCCAAAATGTCTCAGTAGGCTTCGGTGTCACTTCGACAACATCTATATTGAGGTATTTAAACTTCTCTTTTATACTGTTTAAACTCTTTTTTATTGATGTTGTGACATAAGGATTTTCTAATAGAGTGTTTGATGTAATAACATAAGTTTTTTTTGAAATATTATCTTTAGATTCAAAATATAGTTCGTGCAAAGATTCTATGACTAAGTCTAATAAAACTGTAGAATCTTTTCCTCCAGAAAAACCCACCACAAAAGGTTCTTTATAGTTAATATATTTTTCTTTAATAAGTTTTTTTATGTCACTTATTTTATCATTCACAATGTCAACTCCTATATTCAAATGTGTAAATCCATCAGTAGCCTAATTAAATAAAGTTCAATATCCCAAATCTACCCTACACCAAAAAAATAATCATAGATTGGAGTTCGTAATCACATCACCCTTACTACTATTTCAAGAGCAATTTGCGTTGTTTTTATCAAAATGATTATTTTTCAAGTCTTGACATATCAAAATACATATATTTTATCTCTTAAATAGTCTCTATTTTGCTATTTTCTGCACACAACCAACCATCTTTTTGGTGCCTTTAATGTGATATGAAATAAATGAATTTTCTCAAACTCATATTAATTATACTCTAAATTAACCAATACACAATAATTTTTTCAAAGTCTATAATAAAAACAAAAAAAGGCTTGAAACCAAACCTTTTACATACAAAATGGTACACCCTTGGGGACTCGAACCCCAGACCCATTGATTAAGAGTCAATTGCTCTACCAGCTGAGCTAAGGGTGCATTTATAACCTATTATATTATACACATTTTTAACTTAAAGTCAATTTTTTAAAACAAAAATGGCACTGTTAAAGTGCCATTTCCTATGCTAAACTTTCTTTAATAAAATCTAAGAAAGCCTTTTGTCCTTGTTCATCCATTTTAAAAACACCGGCATCTTTTAAGGCTTTCGAGAAAACAATTCCCGCTTGTTTTTGAATGAAGGATGAAACGTCTTCTTGATCATGATATAATCCTTTTAGTTCATTCAACCAATTATGATGTTTTTGCAACCGACCATCAACCAACAACTCTTCCTTACCTAACAAAACCTTACTGATTAAATCAAATTCGGTTTTCAACCGAGGAGGAAGAATCCCCATCCCCATGGCTTCAATTAAACCTATGTTTTCTTTTTTAATGTGATGGCAATCAGGATGCGGATGGAATACTCCATCCGGATATTTTTTACTGATAAAATTAGAACGCAAAATTAAATCAAAAACATATTGTCCATTATTGATTCTCGCAATTGGGGTTAACGTATGATGAATATCCGTTTTGGAATTAAATAAGCAAAGGGCTTGATTTTGGTAATTCTGCCATTTTTCTAAAAAATGGGTTGCCATTTTTATAATCTTGTCTTTACTTTCCGAGATTAACCGAATCGTGCTAAGCGGCCACACTAACTTTTGAACCGTAACTTCATCTTGTTTTTTAATCATCACCGCTTTCGCTTTTTCAATCGGAAAGTGATGTTTACCGGCTTGGAAATGTTCATGATTTAAGATGGAACCACCAACAATCGGTAAACCGGCATTGGAACCAATAAAATAGTCCGGAAATAAATCCAAAAAATCAAGGAGTTTCTTAAACGTTGTGCCATCCACAATCATCGGTTCATGATCTTGATGTAAAACAATCGCATGTTCATTAAAATAAGAATAAGGAGAATATTGGAAAAACCAAGGTTCATTATTTAAGGTAATCGGAATAATCCGCATATTGCTTCGTGAATCATAGGAGATATTCCCCCGATAACCTTCATTTTCAATACACAATTGACATTTAGGATAACTTGAAGACTTTTGATTCTTTTGAAGAGCGATTAGTTTCGGATCTTTTTCCGGTTTCGATAAATTAATCGTCATCTCCAGTTCGCCATATTCGACTTTTTCATTCCAAATCACATTTTGGGCAATCCGCTTGGTTTGAATATAATTGCTGTCTTTTGATAAAGAATATAAATAGTTGGTGGCAAAAGCCGGGCCTTGTTGGTACAACTCATAGAACTTATTAATAACACTGCTTGGTTTTTCCATAATCGAATCCATCACCAGTGCTTTAAAGTTATCCATGGTTACAACATCATTACTGGGAATGATTTGGCTATGAAAAGCAAAAGAAGCAACATCATCCAAAATTGATTCCAATTCGCGTGGTTTTGCTTCCACAAAACTAAACTCTTTACGATTAAATAAAGCAATTAAAACATTGGCATTGTATTGATAGTCTTGCTTTGACATTAACCCTTTGGTTAAACCATAATTGAGTAATTCATTAATATGATAATTAATATCCATATTGGTTGGCTCCTTTTCCGACGGAAACTAAGTAAAAATCAGGCCATAAATGCGTTATTTGTTGATATTCTTTCTTGATTTCGTTTAAAGTTTCTTTTAAATGGTTTTTTCGCATTAAAGCAATCATGCAGCCCCCAAAACCGGCTCCGGTCATTCTGGCGCCGATGGCTCCATAAGCTTGGTGAAGATCAACTAATGTATCCAGTTCTAATCCCGTTACTTCATAATCAGTTTTCAAAGACTGATGAGAAGCATCTAATAATTTCCCAAACAAAATTAGATCATGATTAACTAAAGCGCTCGAAGCTAACATAACGCGTTCGTTTTCGGTCACGACATGTCTTACTCGTTGGTAAATCAACTCATCTTTAATTAAATAGCGATATTTCTCTAAATCAGAACTACTAAGCGCACATAAATTCGGAAGTTTCAGTTGCTTGTTTAAAGCTTGCAACCCTCGTTCACATTCATGCCTTCGTTCATTATATTTCGAATCACTTAAAGCGCGTTTCTTATTCGTATTGCCGATGACTAAAGCATAATCATTAAAATCAGCCAAAACGGAAGTGAATTCTAAAGTATTGGTGTTTAATAACATGGCAAAGCCTTCTTTGGCACTGGCAATCACGAATTGATCCATGATTCCGCACTTCACCCCAATAAAGTTGTTTTCCGCGAGCTGACCTTTTAAAGCTAACGTTTTTGGTGACATTTGTTTGTTTTCTAAGGTGTTAACAATCGTCCCCACTAGAATCTCTAAAGCCGCACTCGATGACAATCCGGCGCCATTAGGTAAATTACCATAGACATATAAATCAAAGCCTTGGGTGGCGTTTGTTTCTTTAAGCATGCCTTTTACATAATTGGCCCAACCATGGCTTTTATCATAAACCAAATTATGTAAAGAAAAAGAAATAATGCCATAAAACGAAACATTTTCCGAAAAACAGCAAACCATATCATCATTTCTTGGAGCCACCACGCCATAAACGCCTAAATCAATGGCACATGGTAAAACATATCCCCCATTATAATCGAGATGCTCGCCAATTAAATTAACACGCCCCGGTGCAAAAAAGAGCATCATGGGTTTCTTGCCAAACTTGGCTTCGGCTCGCAAAATTAACTTTTTGTAATCCATATTCATACCTTGCTTTAATTATACTCGTAAATAAGGTTTGATTCAAGAACATAAAATGAAAAAAGGTGCAAAGCTTATTTATTAACTTTGCACCACTTTTTTATTTAATGATTTCTCCATAACTGGACATCCCAACACTACCGGCATTTGATTCATCGGTGTCAATGTGCATCGCCGCCGAAAAATCACTGCGAACCCGCACAACGACATCACCAAAGATAATCGAACGATCCTGGTTATGAACTTTAACCATCACCACTTGTTTGTCCGCTAAACCAAAAGCTTTCGCTTCTTCTAAGTTCAAGTGGATGTGGCGTTTCGCCACAATCACTCCTTCTGGAATCGCAATTTGACCATAAGGTCCAATTAAAGTACATCCCGGGGTTTTGTCAATATCGCCGGATTCGCGAATGACGATATCAAAGCCAAGCATTCTGGCATCGGTTGCTGAAACCTCAACTTGCGTTTTTTTGCGCGTTGGTCCTAAAATTGAGACATTGGGAATGCTCTTTTTCGGTCCGACAATGGTTACTTTTTCTTCGGCCGCATACTGTCCGGGTTGTGACAAAGGTTTTTTAGGGGTTAGTTTCGCATTTGGTCCAAATAAAATCTCTAAATCCGCATCCGTCACATGGACATGACGGGCGGATGTTTCAACTAAAATCTTGTTTTCCATTTCTTCTCCTCTTAATTTCCAAATAAATCATCATATAAAGCCAGCAACTCCGCTGATCCGCTTGAGCTTTCCAATTGATCAAGGAAGATTTGTTGATTGGCATCATCAAGATTATTAATGGCTTCCACTAAAGCCGCCGTATCTTCAGGGGTTAATTCTTGCTCCGGATCCGTTAAAATCGTTTGGATTTCATCCAAAGTTTCGGTTAAATCACTCACCGCTTGTTGTTGATCAGGATCGGTTACATCAAAAGCCGTATCATCCACAAAGTCCGTTCCCAAGACCGTTTCCAAGCTGCCGGTAACCGTATCAATTAAAGTGCCTAAAGTTGGATCCGTATAAGTAACGATAACTTCAAAAGCTCCTTGGACGATTCTTATCTTATCAACCGTTAACGGCGTTGATGACCCACCGACACTCATAAAACTGTCAAAAACTTCTTTTTCAATGATTAAGCTTTGATTAGCACTGTCATAAGTCATCAAACCTAAATTCGACATATTATTGCCAAGCATATCTAATAAGAAGCCATTATCCACATTGATTTGTCCTAAACCAATTAAGTCTCCTAACACTAAGGTTATTTCATCTTCCAAAGGCGTGGTTTCGACACTCGTCGGTAAGGTAATCATCGTTTGCAAACCATTGATTTCCACAACAAATTTAATATTGGTTGCCACAGGACCAAACTCTAAGAAAATGCCTTTTATTTCATACGTGAAAGTCGTTACGCCATCAGGAAGGGTTGTCACATTCGAAAATCCTTGGTAGCCATCGGTTTGATCATATAATAAACGATTGAAATCGGAATTAGAGAAAACGATTTTTTGTTCAGTTCCCGCTAAACTACTGATTACAAAGGTTTGGGTTTTATTTTCAATAAAGGTTGTCGTATCAAATGGCGTCGATGTCTCTAAAAGTTTTGCGGAAACATCCTCGGTTGATTCAATTTTACTTAAGTCAATTCCAAACGAGATTGCCCCATTAGCATCCAGCGTTGCGCCCGTTAAATCTAAAGTCAACATTTGTTCATCTTTAATAATGCCTAATAAATCAGCAAGCGAACCTTCTGTTCCAAATTCTTCCAAGAAAGTATTGCTGTCAATAACTAAACGATCATCCACAACGCCAATTACGGTCATTTCCGACCCACCCAGTGAATCTTGCAATAAACCTAAAATGGCGGTTTTCATTTCATCGGAGAACACAATGGTTCCCATTCGTAATTCATCAAATTCCGCATCAATTTTGGATCCTTCTAAAGAAGTGTTTGTGAAATTGGTGAATAAACTAATTTTACGGCCATTGAAGTTAAAGATGATTTTAAAACCAAGTTTATCATCAATAATATCGAGCCAAATGGCTTCGACTCCGGCATAGATGGTTTTATTTACTCCTTCATCATCATAGAAGGAATTATACCCTAAACCGACCAAACCATTGGCATATAATAATTGATTGACCAAATCTTCAGTTATATCTAAAGTAATGTCGGCATCACTCAAATCCGCAAGTTCATCGTATAGTTCATTCGATATATTACTTTCTAAATCAACGGTTGGTGCATTAACTAAACCCAGGTAAGAAGCAATATTACTTGAAGCAATCCCAATGCCGGAAAAATCTAAGCCAAGAGCTACCGTTTGATCTTCAGCGGATAATTTACCATAACCATACAGTAAGAACTGGTTCATAATCGCAAAACGATCCGAACTGTTAGCCGTTAACAAAATATTCATCTTTGTTTCATAATCCGTGTAATCCAGTAAATAACTTGGAACACCATCGGTTATTGCATCATATTTTAATTCCGTTAAATCAAGGCGAGCGCCAAACACTAATTGATTATTTTCTTCAAAAACGCCAAGTCCAAAGAAATCATTATCGGAACCGGTTAAAACGCCGATTAATTGTCCTAATAATTCATTTTGTGTTCCTGCTTCTTCCGAAGCCGTTAAATTAACTAAGAAGTCACCTAAATCGGTTTTCGACATCGAAAAAGAAAAATCTTGTTCATTAAAAACAATTGGTAAATTGTTTTCGGTGATTTTTTCATTAATCATGTCGGTAATTTGCATGCTCTTCATGATCGGACTTAAAATCATTTTCCCAAGAACCCCAAACAAATTAAATTTACCAATGCCTAAACGCGAAATGGCAAATGTAAAGACACCTTCATTTTCGGTAATGGTTAAGCCAAAATTGATGCTGGATTTTATTCCAAAAGCATCGGCTGTCACAAAAACGGACACTTCATTGCCTTCAATTTTCGCATAAGCATGCTTTAAGACGGCTTGTTTTCCTCCTAAAACGGGAATGTTATCGGGAAGGACCATAGCTTTAATTGTTTGGTCCGCTTCGGAAGTTGTCTTGTAATAATTCTCATTAAAGTTTTCACGGATGGCCGCAAATAATAATAAGTTTATCTCCTCTTCATTAAAAGCAAGATAAATTTCGTCTTGATCCGATTCCAAAGCTCGGGCCATCATTTTCGAGATTTGCGATTGCATCGTTATGTCGTCAGTATATAATTCAACCGGTGCTTCATCACGCGAATCGGATATTTGGTAATACACAATTCCCACGGGAACAGCAACGATGATAATCAAAAATATTAAAATTCCAAAGATAAGTTTGAAAAAACCTTTCATGTCGTTTTATCCTCCATATTAATTATAGCATAAAAGAAAATAATTATATAATAATAATACTCACCGAGATTGGCAAGTAGTTTGATATAAATGATATATTTTTTCAGCGAGTTCATCTAAAGTTATTTCATAACTTTTCATAATATAGTCAATCTTGCCAAGTTTCGTTTCATCAAAAACAAGATCGTCATTGGCCAGTCGTCTTTCAATGTCATCAAGAGCATCTTTGCGAATCATCATGCGGTTTTTTCGTTCTTCTTTCGGAGCTTCTAAGAAAATCGACACGATGCTGTTGGGCATGGTGGCATGAAGGGCATGCAAGCCATTGGGATCCAACACAACTACCTTATCTATACTAACATCCCTCTTAAGGGTTCCATAAAAATTATTGTTGTAAAAGGTTGTTTCCACAAATTCGCCTTTTTCTTTGCGATTAATAAATTCCGTAACCGTTAAAAAATGGTAATCGACACCATCCTTCTCTAAAGGACGAATCGGTCTGGTCGTGCAGGTCACTAACTTTTTCATTTGATAACGACTAATTAATATTTTCGCAACTTCCGTTTTTCCGCTGGCGGATGGTCCAATCAAAACTAACATAGAACTCCTTACTCAGAACAAGGGTCTGGTTTTTTTCTTGTCTTTATTTTACCCGTATTCAAGTCAATAATCAACAAAAATTCTTTATTTATAGTTGTGACTTTGATATAATACAAATAGGTGAAAAAAATGATTGAACGTTACCAAATCCCCAAAATGCAACATATTTGGACTAATGCCAACAAGTACCAAACTTGGTGGCAAGTTGAACGGGCCGTTTTAAAAGCTTATGTTACCACGGGCATCATCCCCAAAAGTGATTATGAAAACATCTGCTTAAAAGCCCAAATCAATGAAAAACGAATTAATGAACTGGAAAGTCTTGTTCATCATGATGTCATTGCTTTTACTCGCCAAATCAGTGAAACTTTGGGCGAAGAAAAAAAATGGGTTCATTTTGGACTGACTTCCACGGATGTTGTCGATACCGCCAACTCCCTATTAATAAAACAAGCCAATGATTTAATTGAACAGTCCTATTTAAAACTGATCAAGCTTTTAAAAACTTACGCTTCAAAATACGAAGAAACACCTTGCATCGGAAGAACGCATGGCATTCATGCGGAAATCACTTCCTTTGGCTTAAAATGGGCGCTTTATTATGATGAAGCCCTTCGTAATTTAGAACGTTTCCATCAAGTTCGTCAAGAAATCGAAGTGGGAAAACTAAGTGGCGCCGTCGGTAATTTCGCAAACCTTTCTTTCGACATCGAAATGTTGGCTTGCCAAGATTTAAATTTGCAACCTGCCAAAATTGCCACACAAGTTTTATCGCGGGATCGTCATGCTCACTATTTTATGGTTCTGGCGTTAATGGCTTCCGGAGTCGAAAAAATCGCTTTGGAAATTCGTCATTTATCACGAACCGAAGTCGGTGAAGTCCAAGAATTTTTTGACCAAAACCAAAAAGGTTCCAGTGCCATGCCCCATAAAAAAAATCCCATTTCCAGCGAAAATGTTTGTGGCTTAAGCCGCCTCCTAAGAAGTTACATCACCGTGGCCCTAGAAAACAATGCGTTATGGCATGAACGCGATATTTCGCACTCTTCCGCCGAACGCTTTCTTCTCCCCGATGCCACGGGAATTCTTTATTACATGTTAGAGCGATACTATCAAACTTTAGAAAAATTGCAAGTGTTTCCTTTAAAAATGGCGGAAAACATTGAATTAACAAATGGTCTAATCTTTTCCGGAAGAATTGTTTCTTTATTAATTGAAAAACAGTTGAGCCGTGAAGAAAGTTACGACTTTGTACAAACAGCTTCGGAACTGGCAATGCAAAATAAGCAATCATTAATGGAAGTTCTAATTGAACAAGGCATAAAGAAATGGGTTTCTTATGAAGAACTAAACAGGTGTTTTGAAATCAAAACCTATTTAATCAATATCCCATCCATTTATAAACGACTAAATTTAGGAGAAAGCCATGAATAAAACCGTCGTTGTCGTCGGCTCCCAATGGGGCGACGAAGGAAAAGGAAAAATAACTAATTATTTAAGTGAAAATGTCGACTTTGTCGTCCGCTATCAAGGTGGCGACAATGCCGGACACACCATTAAATTTGGAGGAATCACTTATAAACTCCATTTAATTCCCTCTGGGATCTTTAATCCCCAAGTGACCAACATCTTAGGAAATGGCATGGTTATTAATGTCCGAAACTTTTTAAGTGAAATATCCCATTTACAAGAACAAGGTTTTAGTTGTAACAATGTCTTTATCAGTGACCGTGCTCATGTCTTATTTGATTATCATGTTGTTTTTGATGGTCTAAAAGAAGAACGCTTGGGAACTAACCTCGTGGGAACAACTAAAAAAGGAATTGGTCCCGCTTATACCGATAAGATTGCACGTGATGGCATTCGCATGATTGATTTTATTTCCGAAGACTTTTTCTCTATCTTTAAAGAAAAAGTCCAAGATAAAAATCGTGAACTTGTTTCTCTTAAAAAAGAACCGCTTAACTTTTTGGCTCTATATCAAGAATATCAAAAGATTGCGGAAAAAATTGCCCCTTTTATTGTCGATACCGTCAGTTTATTAAACAATGCTTACGACCAAGGGAAGAAAATCTTGTTTGAAGGTGCTCAAGGAGCGCTTTTGGATGTTGATTTTGGATCCTATCCGTTTGTGACTTCTTCTAATCCATCGGCCGGTGGTGTTTGCATTGGCACCGGACTGGGTCCAACTAAAATTGATGCCGTCATTGGCGTCGTCAAAGCTTACTCGACAAGGGTCGGCAGTGGATCTTTCCCAACGGAGTTTGAAGACGAGATTGCAAAATACATTCGTGAAACCGGCAATGAATATGGAACAACCACCAAACGTCCGCGTCGCATCGGCTGGTTTGACGGTGTCGTCGTTAATTACAGTAAAATGATTAATGGTTTAACGGGCATTTCTTTAATGCTTCTGGATGTCTTAACCGGGCTTGATACTTTAAAAATATGTTCTTCTTACAAAATCAGTGGTAAAACCCTCCATACCATCCCCGCTTCCATCCGGGACTATGAACACTGTGTTCCGGTTTATGAGGAATTACCGGGTTGGAAAGAGGACATTTCCCAAGTCAAAAGCTTTGATGAATTACCGGAAAATGCGAAAAACTACATTCGGCGCATTGAAACGATTACCGGTTTAGATGTCCAAATTTTCTCGGTTGGTCCCGATAAAACCCAAACGATTGTCAGGAAAGATTTGTTTTAAGGTATGCAAGGCTTTAATGTCATCATGGTCTATTCTAAAGAACTAGAACATCTCTTAATGTGCAAACGCACCAAAGATCCTTACCAAGGTTTATTTAACTTGGTTGGGGGCAAAATCGAACCAAATGAAAATAGTGAAAATGCTGCTTACCGCGAATTGTTTGAAGAAACCGGGATTTCGAAATCCGACGTTATTCTTCATCACTTCTTTGATATCACTTATTATTATCAAGATTGTTATGTGGAAGTATATGTCGGAAAACTAAAACACGAAGTAACCTTAGTTGAAGAAAAGAATGAACTATTTTGGAGTGATTTACACCAAAACTTTTTTGGACCAAAATATGCTGGCGAAGGAAACATTGGCCACATGGTCGAACAAGTTAAATTATATCAACATGAATTATTTAAGAATGAATAAAGAAAAGCCTAACGTTGCGTTAGGCCTTTTTTCATCGTTTCGATTTTTCAATCATCCCATTCTTGATATCCCATAGTTTTTGGGATAAGTCGACGTAATAATTATGCGGATTTTCAAAACGTTTAACTTCTTCCCATAGCGTATTGATTTCTGCTAAGCAATAAGCCCTGATTTCATCAATCTTTGGTAATTGATAAACTAACTTGCCATTTTCAAAAATCGGAATAAGCAGTTCGCGTTTTTCAAAGTTGGTAATTTTTTTACGTTTCCATACGGCGACCGGATCAAATAATTCGTATTCATCATTCGGAACTTGCTCATCATAAACGGTTATTAAATCGGCAATCGCTTTATGGTTGTCTTTATCATACAAACGATAGAGTTTCTTATAATGTGGATTGGTAATCTTTCCGAGATTTTCCGAGATTTTAATTTTCGGAATAATTTGGCTATTATCTTCAATCGCCACTAATTTATAAACTCCATCAAAAATAGGACTGCTTTTAGAAGTAATCAATCTTTCACCGACCCCAAAGAAATCAACTTTGGCTTCTTGGAAGATCAAATCTCTAATCAAATATTCATCTAAAGAATTGCTTGCAAAGATCTTGCAATCTTGATATCCCGCTTCATCAAGCATGATGCGGGCTTTTTTCGATTGGTAAGCAATATCCCCAGAATCAAGCCGAATGCCTTTGGGGCGTTTACCAAGCGGCTTTAAAACCTCATTGAAAGCTTTAATGGCATTGGGAATACCGCTATGTAAAACATTATAAGTGTCAACTAACAATAATGCGCCATCGGGGTATAATTCACAATAACGTTTAAAAGCGGTCAGTTCATCAGGAAACATCTGAATCCAAGAATGCGCCATCGTTCCCACCGCATGCGTTTGGAATAAGAAATCCGTTAAGGTATTGGATGAACCGGATGCTCCGGCAATGTATGCCGCTCTTGCCCCTAAGGTCGCCGCCATCGGGCCATGGGCGCGTCTGGCCCCAAACTCAAAAACCGCTCGGCCATTGGCAGCTCTGATGATTCTGGAAGTCTTGGTTGCCACCAAAGATTGATGATTTAAGGTGGTTAACACAAACGTTTCAATTAACTGCGCTTCAATCGCTTTGGCGCGGACCGTCATGATCGGTTCGTTAGGAAAAACGGGAGTTCCTTCCGGAACGGCCCAAATGCTACCATTAAATTTAAAGTGGCTCAAATATTCTAAAAATTCTTCAGAAAAGATTTTTTTAGTTCGTAAATATTCAATATCTTGCTTAGAAAAGTGGATTTCTTGAATGTATTTTATGACTTGCTCTAAACCACAAGTAATGGCAAAGCCGCCATCATCGGGAACAGAGCGATAAAAAACATCAAAATAACAAATGCGATCTTCAAAACCATATTTTAAATAACCATTAGTCATCGTCAATTCATAAAAATCGCACATTAAGGCGTAATTAATTTTATTCATGGAATTCTCCTTTGCTTTATTATACCATATTTGATTGCTTTTTTGAACAACAAAAAACCGGCTCAGCCGGTTTTAGAAATCTACACTAATACAGTGTATTTATTGTCAAGAGCAACAGTGATTAAATCAATTAACCAGCCAATTCCAAAAGCTCCACCAGTAATAATCCAAAGAATACCAATGATAACTTTGCCTTTATTTATCTAAGCTTTCGTAAGCTTCAATGGCTTTAGTAGGGATTGGTTTTGAATCGCCATGTTTTACAAACATCATGGTTACAAACGCCAAAGCACTGAAAATCGCACTATATGCAAATAAGGATTTCAT